>NZ_CAUFYA010000015.1:0-95553 GCF_959596855.1 uncultured Butyricimonas sp. | reverse complement strand
CGGCAAATCTGGATACCTTATACAAGGCGATAGACGATCGCCAGACACAAGCCCACGCACCGGTTATCGGTATCACGGCAAATTTCGAGAACGGGAACTCCTGTATAGAACATTCATACGTGATTTCCATCCTGCAAGCGGGCGGTATTCCCGTGCTAATACCCGTGCATAATGACATCGAGAGCTTGCGGGCAACGATAGACACGCTCGACGGGCTTATGCTCACGGGCGGGGGCGATATCAACCCGCTGTACGGGAACGAAGACCCCATCCCTCCCCTGCGGGACGTGGATGCCGCGAGGGACCAGTTCGACCTGACGCTGGTAAAACTGGCATCCGACCGACAAATCCCCATCTTCGGGATATGCCGCGGACACCAGATTATCAACATGGCCTTCGGGGGTACCAACTATCAGGATATCTACTCGCAGCACGAGCAACCGGCTTTAAAACACAGCCAGACAATCAGCCGGGAATACGGCTCGCACCGGGTGAATATCATCAATAACTCAATACTCCACTCAATCATGGGAGAAGACTCCATCACGGTTAATTCTTACCATCATCAGGCCATCAAGGACATCGCCCCCGGATTCCGCGTGACGGCGACCTCTGCCGACGGGATTATCGAGGCGATGGAAGGTATGCCGGGACACCGTGTCTTCAGCGTGCAATGGCACCCGGAGAAAATGGCGGTACGCCCCGACGAACAGATGATGAAACTTTTCTATTATTTCGTCAGCGAGGCCACCCTGTTCAAGAAGGCAAAAGAAATCCACCGGAACAGCTTGATTGTCGATTCACACTGCGATACCCCGATGAAATTCACCCCGGGTTTCAACTTCGGGCAACGCCACGAGGACGTAAAAGTAGACCTTCCCAAAATGCAGGAAGGAAGAGAGGACGCCGTTTTCATGGTTGCTTACCTGCATCAAGACAGCCGGGACGAGGAAGCCTCGCGTGCCGCCACGCGAAAGGCTGTCGACATCCTGTACCAGATATCGGAACAAGTGAAACTGAACCAGTCGCGAGTGGGTATCGCCTATAACGAGGACGACCTGCTTTACCTGAAGAATGCCGGGAAGAAAGCGATATTCCTTGCCATCGAAAACGGGTACGCTATCGGGAAGGATATCGCGAACCTCGAGATGTTCAAGAAAATGGGAGTCACTTATATCACCCTGTGCCATAACGGCAGCAATGACATTTGCGACTCGGCAAAAGGCGAACCGGAACACAACGGGTTGAGTGATTTCGGACGACAAGTCGTGAAAGAGATGAACCGCTTGGGAATTATCGTGGACATCTCGCATGCCAACGCCAAAACCGTGCAGGATGTACTGGAAACCAGCGAAGCCCCGATTATCGCTTCCCACTCGTCCGCGAGAGCGTTACGCGATCACCCCCGCAATTTGACAGATGACCAGATTCGAGCCATCGCCGACAAGGGAGGCGTGGTACAGGTGTGCCTGTACAACTCGTTCCTGAGCGCACAACCCAACCCGACCATTCTAGACGCCGTGGCTCATATCAACCACATCGTCCACCTCGTGGGCATCGACCACGTGGGCATCGGCACGGACTTCGACGGCGACGACACGGAAAAACTTATCGGCTGCCGTGCCGCCAACGAGGTTATCAACCTCACCGTGGAACTCCTCCGCGAAGGCTACACGCCGGAAGAATTGCACAAGTTGTGGGGAGATAACATCTTAAGGGTGTTGAGTGCGGTACAAAAACCATACTGATTTTAGATTTTAAATTTTAGATTAACGGTGACAATTGAAACAGTTCAAAAAGTTCTAGCACGAGAATTACCGGGAGCGGCGGCACACGCCCTCATGACACCCGAACCTAATCACGTTAAGGGAATAGAAGAAATACATCAGCATTCCCCCGTGAATAGCGCCGTGCTCATGCTGCTGATGCCTTACCGGGAGGATTGGGCAATCCCTTTTATCCAACGTACTTCGGTGGGGAAATATCACGGGGGACAAATCGCCCTGCCGGGTGGGAAGATGGAGCCGGAAGACACGAATGCACGTGATACCGCTTTGCGAGAATGTCACGAGGAGATCGGGGTAAAGCCTGAAGACGTCACGATTATTGGGAGTTTGAGCGACGTGTATATCCCGTTAAGCAACTTTAATATAACACCCATTGTTGGAACAATCCCGAAAATACCTAATTTTGTACTCTCGGAAGATGAAGTGGAGGAAGTGATAGTCATCCCGTTAAATGATTTATTTGACGACAAGAATAAAACTTCGCGTTCGCTTTACCGGAACGACCGACAGATTGTCGCACCGGGCTACAAGATTGATAATCATTTTATCTGGGGAGCCACGGCAATGATGATTGCGGAACTGGAAACACTATTAAAAACGAGCAATAACGACCGAACGTGATGAGCAAGAAACTTGGTATTTACACTTTATTCATTTTATCGTGTTGCATGGCTTGTAATATCACCCCCGACGCGGGAAGTTACAAATCCATCGCCCGCGAGACATGGAATCGGGATAGTAATTACAAATTTGAATTCAACATCACGCGACCGGGCGATTACGTGTTAAGCACATGCGTACGGCACACGACGGATTATAAACTACATGGTCTGAGTTGTTGGCTCACCATCTCCCACCCGCACCTGACAACAATCAACCTAAGTTCGGACATCACTTTGGCGGATAAGGACGACGAATGGGTGGGACAAGGATTGGGGGGATTGAAAACCGTAACCCAAACCTCGGAAGAAATACTTCACTTGGATTCCGCGGGTATCTACACGGTAGAGATCGGTCACCGCATGAAAGAAAAGGAATTGAAAGGAATAAAAAATATAGGGATTAAGATAACTAAATTAGAAAATTAAGCGATTGGGATATGGCGAAAAATAAGCTGGCAAAATTCGCGGAAATGGAAACACTGGATAACGTGTTCCAACCGAAACATGACGAGGTTTTCCGCACGGATTACAAGCTAAAAGGGAAATGGGGAGAACAAGTGTTCGGCAACGCCCACCCGATTGTACTGGAAGTGGGATGCGGCAAAGGCGAGTACGCCGTGGGACTGGGAAAACTCTACCCGGAGAAAAATTTCATCGGGTTGGACATCAAAGGAGCCCGGATGTGGACCGGGGCTAAAATAGCCCAAGAAAAGGGCATGAAAAACGTGGTATTCCTGCGCACGCATGCCGAGATGCTTGAGTCGGTATTCGCCCCCGGGGAAATCTCCGAGATATGGATCACGTTCCCCGACCCGCAAATGGCAAAGGCCCGCAAGCGCCTGACGGGAACCCGCTTCCTCTCGCTCTATAAAAAGATGCTGAAAGAAGACGGAATCATCCACCTCAAAACGGATAGTCCTTTCCTGTATCAATACACGGCTGAACTTATCCGCCTGAACGGATTGACCGCTTTTGTCAACACGGACGACCTTTACGCAAGCGGACTGGATGATAAAATACTAGGTATCAAAACATTCTACGAGCAACAATGGTTATCCCGAGGGAAACAGATCAAATACTTGAAATTCACCTTGTCCGGCTCCGGCGAACTCATCGAACCCGATATCGACATCGAGAAAGATGATTACCACAGCGAGGCAAGATTTATGAGTAAATAAATTTACGATTTATGAATTACGATTTAAGAATCATAAAGCTAAAATCATTAAATCTAAAATTATGAGGGTTTTAATGGCCATGAGCGGCGGGATTGACAGCACGGTTGCCGCCATGTTATTACAAGATCAGGGATACGAGTTGGTCGGGGTTACCTACCGGGTGTACGATCAAATCTCGCAAGCCTGCATGGAGAAGGAAAAAGGGTGTTGCAGCGTGAACGCGATCTTCGAGGCAAAACACATGGCACAGCAAATGGGCTTTGAACATCATATATTGGATATACGTCAAGATTTCAAAGATCTGGTGATACGGAATTTCATCGACGAATATTTACAAGGACACACGCCCAACCCTTGCGTACTTTGCAATTCCACGATCAAATGGGGCAAATTGATCGAAATGGCCGACGAACTCGGGTGTGACTACATCGCTACCGGACATTACGCCCGCATCGGGCAACTGAACGGACGTTACTTCTTGCGCAAAGGAGTGGACGAAACTAAAGACCAGACCTATTTCCTGTGGACACTGACACAAGAGAATCTTGCCCGGACGCTGTTTCCTTTAGGTGAACTGACAAAACCGGAAGTCCGGCAAATCGCTCTTGCCAAAGGACATGAAAAACTTTCCAAGAAAACCGAAAGCCAAGAGATATGCTTTATCCCGGATAACGATTACCGCGCTTTCCTTGCCGAGAACGTGGATAACTTCACGGAGAAATACGGTCCCGGGCTATTTGTCGATACATCCGGCAAGCGCTTGGGTGAGCACCGGGGTTTCCCCAACTACACCATCGGGCAACGTAAAGGGCTGGGCATTGCCCTCGGGCATCCCATGTTCGTCGTGGCCATTAACCCGCAGAAAAACGAAGTCGTGCTAGGCACCCGCGAAGAACTGACAGGTAAAGGTTTCCGGGCAAAAGATATCAACCTCATGAAATACGATTCTCTACCGGACGGCTTCGAGGTGAATGCCAAAATCCGTTACCGCAACCGGGGCGCCCAAGCATCCGTCTACCACGAGGAGAGCGGGCTACGGGTAGAGTTCCACGAAGGCATGGATTCCATCACTCCCGGTCAGAGTGCTGTACTCTACGAGGGCACGGATGTCGTGGGCGGCGGCATTATCGTTTAAGGCGGAAATTCAATTACTCAATTTGGCTTCAATAATCTTCGTCAACACATCCCGCAACGTTCCGCCCATAGCCCGCACCATTTTAGGCACAAAACTATTGGAAGTCATTCCCGGCGTGGTGTTCACTTCAAGCATGAATATCTCGTCATCACGCACGATATAATCCACCCGGATGATACCGTCACACCTTAGTATATCGTAAATCATCGACGACAACGTCTTGATGCGATGGGTCAACTCGGGAGAAATACGTGCCGGAATAATCTCGTCGGACATCTTGGGATCGTATTTTGCCTCGAAATCAAAAAACTCTTTCTTCGGGATCACTTCCGCTATGGGCATTGCAAAATCCAGCTCCCCAGCTTTCACGACACCACATGTCAACTCTTTCCCGTCAATAAACGTTTCAATCAGCACTTCCCGGCAAAGAGCGAATGCTTCCCGCAACGCCTTCTCCAACTGTCCCGCCTCTTTCACCTTCGATACCCCGAAACTGGACCCCTCGGCATTCGGCTTCACGAAACAAGGCAGACCGACTTCCTCTATGATCTCGTTCACGTCATACGCCATCCCCCGTTTCAGCATCACGGAATTGGCCACGTTCACCCCGTAACTCTTTAAATAAGCATTGCACGTGTGTTTATCAAAAGTCAACGCGGAAGCCAGCACGTTGCATCCCCCGTAGGGTACGCCCATCATATCGAGGTATCCCTGCAACAACCCGTTTTCACCGGGGTTGCCATGAATCGTGATATAGGCAAAATCAAACGCAATCCTCTCCCCGTCTTTCGTGAAGGAAAAATCATTCTTGTCCACCGGGTAAGTCACATCACCAATCTTCACGTGCCAATCCCGCCCCTTTAATATAACAAGGTATTTATTATAACGGGTTTCATCCACCTCGTTATAAATATTGTTTCCCGACTGGAGCGACACCCCGTACTCCGAAGAATTTCCTCCTGCAATAACCGCGATATTTTTCATATTAATCATTTTTACATCTTTCCGCAAAAGTATAAAAAAGTGAGAGGAAATTGCCAAAAGGTTTATATTTTTGCAAGCCAAAAAACAAGAGCATGACAAAAGTAAACGACCTGACACACGGAAGCATCAGCAAAGGGATATGGAGTATGGCAATTCCCTTGATCACAGCCTCTTTCGTCCAAATGGCCTACAGCATGACAGACATGATCTGGTTGGGGCGATTGGGAAGCGAAAGCGTGGCAGCCGTGGGTGTTGCCGGATTCTTCACGTGGTTGTGCAATGCACTTTCGTTTATCAGCAAAGTCGGCGTCGAGGTTACCATCTCTCAATCTCTTGGCGCACGTACAGGCAAAAGAGCCCGCGTATACGCCAATCAGGCAGCCATGCTCTCGTCAATTATCGCTTTATTCTACGCTTGTTTCATATTCATCGCGGCTCCTGCCCTAGTGGGATTATTTCATCTGGAAGAAAATATTTCCTCGCTCGCGGTCAATTACATGCGATTGATCACCCCGGGACTATTCTTCACGTTCAACAACAACACGTACAGCGGGCTGTACAACGGGCAAGGCAATAGCAAAACACCCTTGAAAATCGTCGCGACGGGCTTGGTGTTTAATATTGTACTCGATCCCTTGCTCATATACGGGTTCGGCTTTATTCCCGCCATGGGTTCGGCGGGTGCGGCAGTTGCCACTACCTTCTCGCAACTGGTCGTGTTCGCGATCTTTATACGCAATCTTTATTTCCGCGAATCCTCTATCGGCAAACTCCATTATCTCACCCGCTTACGTGCCCGTTTCGTGAAGCGGATATTTTCTCTGGGTTTCCCCGTCAGTATGCAAAGCGCCTTGTTTGCCATGTTCTCGCTGACGCTTGCCACCGTGGCGGCACAATGGGGACATATCGGGGTTGCCGTGCAAAGTGTCGGGGCACAAATAGAGGCCATCACGTGGATGACTGCCGCGGGATTCTCGACGGCACTGGCAGCCTTCACCGGACAGAACTTCGGGGCACGCGACTTTGTCAGGATACGTCAAGGGTATCACTACACGCTAAAACTTGCCGGGGGAATCGCTCTCGTTGCCACGGCAGCTTTTCTCTTTCTAAGCAAAGAAATTTTCAGCATTTTCATCAACGAACCGCAAACCCTAATTGCCGGAAGCGCCTATTTAAAAATCCTTGCCGTTTCGCAAGTTTTCTCTGCAATCGAACAGGTCACGGCCGGAGCTTTCAATGGTTGCGGGCGTACCACACCCCCGGCAATCGTGGGTATTCTGCTCACCGGGGCAAGAATCCCGCTTGCCTTTTATCTCGTGACCTTCCCGATTCTGGGGTTGAACGGTATCTGGTGGAGCATCTCCATCTCCAGCGTACTCAAGGGAATCGTACTCACCCTCTGGTACCTGTCATTCCAGAAAAAATTACAGAATGGAAGTTACAAACCGACCGGAATTTTAGGACAAATGCACGCTGTTGCAAGCCGCCTATGGCAACAACTTCATTGAGTTTATAAAGTTTGTAAAGTTTATAAAGTTCATAAGGTTCACGAAGTACCCCTCCTTTTTATTACTTTACAAACCTTATAAACCTTACAAACTTTATGAACTTTATAAACCTTCTTTTCATTGCAGAAAAAATTCTGTAATTTTTCGGCATAAAGATTGTTGAAATAAAAAATAAGGCTTACATTTGACAGCGCAAAAAGCAAACAAATAGCCAAAAAACGAAACGTATAACAATAAAAAATTACAGAAATGAAAGTAACAGTTGTAGGAGCAGGAAACGTTGGTGCAACATGCGCAAACTGCATCGCTGAAAAGGACATCGTGAATGAGGTTGTTCTTTTGGACATCAAAGAAGGCGTTGCAGAAGGAAAATCATTGGATATGTGGCAAACAGCCCCGATCAATCTTTATGATACCCGTATCAAAGGTGTGACCAACGATTACGAAGCGACCAACAATTCTGAAGTAGTAGTAATTACTTCCGGACTACCCCGCAAACCGGGAATGAGCCGCGACGACTTAATTGCAACTAACGCCGGCATCGTAAAATCAGTAACCGAAAATATTATCAAGCATTCACCGAACGCTAAAATTATCATCGTGTCCAACCCGCTCGACGTAATGTGCTATTGCGCTTACTTGACGGCAAAGATCGATTCCAGCCGCGTATTCGGTATGGCAGGTATCCTCGATACCGCACGTTACAGAGCATTCTTGGCCGAGGCATTGAATGTTTCCCCGAAAGACATCCAAGCATTGTTATTAGGCGGTCACGGGGATACCATGGTTCCGCTTCCGAGATATACCACCGTTGGCGGTATCCCTGTAACGGAATTAATGGATCATGACACGCTGCACGCTATCATCGAGAGAACGAAAGTAGGTGGCGGCGAATTGGTGAAATTAATGGGTACTTCCGCTTGGTACGCGCCGGGAGCCGCTGCCGCTCAAATGGTTGAGGCTATCGTATGCAACCACAGAAGAGTATTCCCGGTATGCGCTTTATTGAACGGAGAATACGGGATGAACAACATTTACCTTGGAGTTCCCGTAATCTTGGGCAAAAACGGTATCGAGAAAATTATCGAGGTTAAACTCGACAAAGACGAGCAAGAATTACTGGCACAATCTGCAAAAGCAGTAAAAACGGTAATGAACGTACTCGACGACATGAAATTATTTAACTAACAATAGTACTTCACGATCATTCTGTTAGAGAACCGTTCCGGGGCGCCGGAACGGTTTTTATTTTGGGTTTCGCCTCTAGTTCCCGTTTTATTGCCGCGATATCAGCACGATTTATCATATCTATAATTTGGCTGAATTGCCTGTGAAAACCGAATTCCTCCTCCGTCATTTCCTTTATGGCATTCTCTTTCGACCAACCTTGAAAAACAATCCTGTACATCGCTATCACGGCCCCCGTCCGATCCGAACCATGCCAGCAATGAATCAATATCGGCCCTTTCCGGTTCTTTATAATTCGCAACGCTTTCACGATATCCTCCTCATCGATCTTCGAGGCACGTGTCTTCAAGCGGTGCAACTTTAAAGCGGTTCCTTTTGCCTCGTCATCGTCACTGTGCCAGTTTCTCAAATTCAATATCTCCTTTATGCCGTATCGTTCGAGTAAAACAAAATCAGCCGCCGAAGGCTGGTCTGCCCGGTAGACACTCGTGTCAACTCGATAAAAATTATCCAACCCACTCCCCGGAAGAGTTATTTTCTCGGCCTTCTGCCCCACTCCTTCCAAAAAGCAACAAACTAAAAAAATCAACGCGATATACTTTCTCATAACTTCATATAAATTATCCGGTTAATACAAATCTATAAAAAATACACGCATTTCATACACGATATTCAAAATTTATCTTTAACTTTGCATCACAAAGAACTTTTAAAACATGAAGAACAACGAAGCACTCGATACCTTGCACGACATCAAGGATCTCATGGAAAAATCCACGAAATTCCTCTCCATAAGTGGTTTATCATCCATACTCGTGGGTATATACGCTTGCACTGCAACGGGACTGGCATACTCAGTTCTGACCACACACGAGCAAATCAACGCGTCCCAACGCCTCACGCTGCTCTGCCTTATCGCAATCGCCGTATTACTGACCTCCCTTGTCACCGTGTTTTGCATGAGCTATTGCAAGGCAAAAAAAGCCAACCGAAACATCCTCACGGACAAATCGGTTCATCGCCTGCTTTGGAATTTCTTTCTCCCGTTATTCGCCGGGGGCGTTTTCTGCATCTCCCTGATATGGCAACACTATTACGGGCTGACCTCTTCCATCATGCTCATATTCTACGGTCTGGCTCTTGTCAACTGCTCCAAGTACACTTACTCGGATATCCGCTACTTGGGTTACGCGGAAATCCTGTTGGGACTCGTTGACAGCTTTGTCGTGAACAATGCCCTCGTGTTTTGGGTTATCGGGTTCGGGTTACTCCATATTTTGGCAGGCATATACTTTTATTATAAAGTAGAACGCCACCAGACATCGCAACCACAAAGAGCAAACTTCAACGAATGAAAGAAGTACTCGAAAATATAAACAAGGCCTTCGAAAGCAAGGCACGACTGGGAATCATGTCCGTGTTGATCGTGAACGAATCGGTAGATTTTGTCACGCTGAAAAACCTGCTCGACCTCACGGACGGGAACCTTGCCAGCCATACCCGCAGTCTTGAAGAACTCGGGTACATCGAATGCAGAAAACAATTTATCGGGCGGCGTCCCAACACGACCTTCGCGGTGACGGAAAAGGGACGGGAAGCATTCACCAAACACTTGAATGCCTTGGAAGATTTTCTAAAGAGTCAAAACATATAATTTTTTTTACCTCATCTACTTTGAAATTCAAAGTTCTTTTTAAGTAACAACTAAAAATAAAACACCATGAACGAACAAACAAACCTTCCGCACAAAGAGAGACACACACAGAACCGAGACGCCATTACCTTGAAAATCCTACTTATCGGGGTACTCATCGTTATCCTGATTATCCCTATGTTCATGATCCAGAACCTTATCAGCGAACGAGAGAACACCGCGAAAGAAGCAACAATCGAGGTGCAACAAAAATGGAGTGGCCCGCAGACAATCATCGGTCCCGTTCTTACCCTAAGCTATACTTATCAAGACGAAAAGGGAAAAAACAAAACCGGCTACATCAACTATCTCCCGGATCAATTGGACATCACGGGTGATATCGAAACACAAGAACTCAAACGAGGATTGTATGAGATTATCGTTTACAATTCCTCGCTTGAACTCAAAGGCAAATTCATCTCGAAAGATCTTTTGGAAACAAACCTCTCGCGAGACATCAAGTGGAACGAAAACGCAACACTCAATCTTGGAGTAAGCGACCTGCGAGGCATCTGCGAACAAGTTGCCCTCACGTGGAACGGACAAAAATACAACATGGAACCGGGCGTCAACCCCAACAGTATCGTTTACACAGGGACATCCATTCATCTTAACGTCAGCGACCTGCTCACCCCGAACAAAACGATTGAGTTCTCCGTGAAACTGACAACAAAAGGATCGGCATCCATACTTTTCGCCCCAGTAGGCAAAACGACAAACGTGGCACTGAACTCCAATTGCCCGACACCAAGTTTCTCGGGAGCTTTCCTACCCTCGGAGAGAGAAGTAACCCCGAACGGTTTCACGAGCAAGTGGAAAGTACTGGAAATAAACCGGAATTTCTCTCAAGTACTAAGGTCTTACCAACCCGACCTCTCGAATTACACGCCCTCCAATCCCGTCCGTCCCGGGGAGATCTCCATTGTTTCCTCTTCCATCTTTGGCGTAGATTTACTATTCCCCGTCGACCATTACCAAAAATCCACGCGTTCCGCCAAATACGCGTTCCTTATCATTGTTTTGACATTCGTCGTTTGCTTCTTCGTGGAAATCGTGCAGAAAAAAAACATCTATCCGCTTCAATACCTGCTGGTCGGCTTGGCGCTTTGTCTTTTTTACACGTTACTCGTTTCCACCTCGGAACACATTAGCTTCACGTGGGCATACCTGCTTTCCGCACTCGCGACCACGACATTGATCACGCTCTATATGGTCGGAATCCTAAAAATCAAGAAAACAGCCCTAACGATCGGGGGATTGCTCGTGTGCCTGTACACTTACATATTCTTCCTGATCCAACTGGAAACCTATGCCCTACTCGCCGGAAGCATCGGATTATTCGTCATTTTGGCAATCGTCATGTATTTCTCGCAAAAAATAAACTGGCATAATAACTAATCTCGCACTTACTATACGAATGTGGTAAAAGTCATTTTTCAAACTCCATCCCCCCCCTTCGGGGTATTGAGTCCGAAGCGGACTCGAACCAACTCACGCTCGGCAAATAGAGAGCTTGCTCTCGGTTTGCCGAGCGAGAGCCGGTTCGAGACCGGCTTCCGGGCTCACTTGGATGCGAAGCGGACGGAGGAGTTTAATGACTTTTGACATACCCTCTTTTAACGACAACTACCCCTAAAACTAGGGATAACCTCACGCGAAACCGATGCCTTGCAAACCACTTGCCCGAGTGATAACAGGCAGCACGGATTTATAGCTCGTGTTAAAAGAACATATTTTTCACTAAAACGTGGGCTAGGTGTGGGCGAACATCAGGCGAACAGTAGGCGATGCCTTTAGACAACCGCCTAAAAGCCTCTCTACAACCATCCCGCGGGGTTAGAAAAAGGCAGTTCACCGCCATAACTATGCCGGTTTCATCCCTTACCGGGAAAAAATCTTTTTGAAATTAACATCCCCGTTTTTTGGATTTCACCGAAAATGTTTAGTTTTGTGCAAACGAAATTGTATGGAGATAAAGATTCCGATAGAGGTCGTTGAGTTGGAAGACAATAGTTTCCACATCATCGCCACCCTGCAAATCGGTAGTATAGAGGGGGATTTTATTATAGACACGGGCGCATCCGTGACGGTCATAGACAAACTGACACCGTTTTCCTATGAACCGCTGGAAGATGTTTCCGAGATTAACTCCGGGGGGGTGTGCGGAGAAATCAATGAGGTTGAGCTGGTGAATATCACAACCTTACATATCGGCGGACACACGATAGAGAATGTACACGCAGCAGTCATAGACTTGCAATACGTGAACTCTTTATACGACAAACACCTGCGTCGTCGGGTTGCCGGATTGTTGGGAAGTGATTTTCTCGTGAAGCACGAAGCCGTCATTGATTATAGAAATAAGGAGTTAACATTAAAAGTATCTGCCTAATTGTATAGCTATTTTGAAAAAAATGTTATACTTTTGCGCACTAAAATATGTGTTAAAGCGAAGAATTGAAACATAGTATATTATAAATTATTTAACAGATGCAGAATAAAGGAGCGATTACACTACTCGCTGTTGCACTAGCATTGGTGAGTCTTTATCAGTTGTTTTTTACTTATAAAACGAACCAGGTAGAGAGAGCAGCAAGCGCATTTGCGAACGGCGATCCGGCTAAAGAAAAGCAATATTTGGATTCAATCGCAAATCAAACGGTTTACAATTTCCTCGGATTGGCCAAATTCACTTACAAGGAATGTAAGGAATTAGAGTTGAACCTCGGTTTGGACTTGAAAGGCGGTATGAACGTAACCATGGAAGTTGACGTGGTTGACGTGGTAAAAAGCCTTGCCAACCATAGTACTGACCCCGCTTTCAACCAAGCGATAGAGGAAGCCGTTAAAATGAGAGTTTCCAGCCCGAAAGACTTTGTTACCCTTTTCGGTGAGGCTTTTGAAAAAATAGCCCCGGGAGCACAATTAGCTTCTCCGGCAATCTTCGGTACTCACGAGATGAGAGAAAAAATCAAAGTGGGCGCGACCAACAAGGAAGTTCTCGACGTGGTTAGAAAAGAAGCGGAAGGAGCTATCGACAACACGTTTAATATTCTCCGTACTCGTATCGACCGTTTCGGTGTGGCACAACCCAACATCCGTAAAGCAGATATTTCCGGAAGAATTATCATCGAGTTGCCGGGTATCAAAGAACCGCAACGTGTAAGAGAGTTGTTGCAAGGAACGGCTGCATTGGAATTTTACGAAACATACGATAACGGCAGAGCATTCGATGCCGGCGACCAAGCATTTTACAACTACCTTGCCCAAGCAGACCAGAAGTTAGCTGAAGTGTTGCAAGCACAAGCCAAAACCGAGGTTGTGACTGACACAGCGAGTCAAGCGGGAGTAAAACAAGAAGAGAATAAAGAATCCGCCATCTTGGACGCTATCAAGGGTGAAGCCGATTCATTGAAAAATTTAAGCCGAAACGATATCGCGAAAGAACACCCGTTATTCGCTTTATTGCAACCTAACATGACACGCGAAGGTTTGGGAACCGGTTCATGTGTCGGTTACGCTTTCGCGAAAGATACCGGGACAATCAACGCTTATTTGCGTATGCCGCAAGTAAGAGCGTTATTCCCGCGCAACTCCCGTTTGTTGTGGGAAATGAAAGCTACTCCCGAGGGATTAATCGGGTTGCACGCGATTAAAATCACAACCCGTAACGGAAAGGCTCCTCTTGAAGGAGACGCGGTTGTAGATGCCCGTCAAGATTACGACCAACAGGGAAAACCGGTTGTTTCCATGAGTATGAACAGCGAGGGAGCCAAAACTTGGGCTCGCTTGACCAAAGATAATGTAAACCGTAGCATCGCTATCGTTATTGACGGAGTGGTAGCCTCTTCACCCAACGTGATGAACGAAATCAAGGGCGGTAGCTCTCAAATCTCCGGTCGTTTCGACGTGAAAGAAGCAGGTGACCTTGCCAACATATTGAAATCCGGTAAATTGCCCGCACCCGCACGCATCATCGCCGACGAGGTTGTAGGAGCATCTTTGGGACAAGAAGCTATTCAATCCGGTATGTGGTCATTCATCATCGCCTTCGTGCTGGTATTGGCTTACATGCTATTCTTCTATAGCAAGAGCGCCGGATTGGCTGCCGATATCGCGTTGCTTGCCAACTTGTTCTTCTTGTTCGGTATTCTGGCATCCATCGGAGCCGTGTTGACACTGCCCGGTATCGCCGGTATCGTGTTGACCATGGGTATGGCGGTTGATGCCAACGTGTTGATTTACGAACGTATCCAAGAAGAGTTAAGAGCCGGCAAAGGCTTGAAACTCGCTATCAAAGAGGGTTACAGTAACGCGTACTCCGCTATCATCGACGGTCAGTTGACCACGTTGATCACCGGATTTATCCTGTACTATTTCGGAGAAGGTCCTATCAAAGGATTCGCGACCACGTTGATCATCGGTATCTTGTCTTCTCTGTTCACGGCAATCTTTATCACCCGCTTGATTCTCGAGAGAGCCGCCCAAAAGAGTGATAAGGTGACATTCACCACCCCGTTGACCGCGAACTGGCTGAGAAATACCAAATTCCCGTTCTTGCAAAAACGCAAGATCAGTTACACGATTTCAGGTATCGCTATCATCATCTGTTTCGTATCTCTGTTCACGAGAGGTCTGGATAAAGGTATCGACTTCGTCGGAGGTAGAACTTATACCGTGACTTTCGCCCAAGACGTACAAGTTGGAGATGTCGCTGAACAATTGGCTGAAGTTTACGGAAGCGCACCCGAGGTAAAAACAGTGGGAACAGCGAATAATGTTAAAATCACGACTAAATACAGGATCGAAGAAAGCGGCGCTGATGTTGACGCTAATGTAGACTCCTTATTATACGTGGGATTACAGAATATTCTCCCTGCCGGAACTGATTATGAAACATTCCGTTCCGTGAACTTGCAACAGACTCAAAAGATCGGACCCGCCGTGGCTGAAGACATGACGAGAGCCGCTATCTGGTCGGTATTGTTCGCGTTACTCGGTATCTTCATCTACATCATGGTGAGATTCTCCAAATGGCAATACGGAGCCGGAGCCGTTGTCGGTTTGGCACATAACACGATTATCGTAATCGGAGCCTTCTCTCTGTTTGCAGGCTTGTTACCGTTCTCGTTGGAAGTAGACCAAGCGTTTATCGCTGCCGTGTTGACTGTTGTGGGTTACTCAATCAACGATACCGTGGTTGTATTTGACCGTATCCGTGAATATCGCAAACTGTACCCGAAACGGGATGACGGGCAGGTGGTGAATGACGCGTTGAACTCCACGCTACGTCGTACGTTCAGTACATCATTATCAACAATCGTCGTGTTGTTAGCGATATTTATCTTCGGTGGGGCATCTATCAAGGGATTCATTTTCGCCTTGTTAGTCGGTATCGTGGTCGGTACATACTCGTCACTGTTTATCGCGACTCCGATCTCTTTCGACTTAAGCAGAAGATTCGGGAAGAAATCAGAAGAGAAAAAATAGTACTATTTTACTATATAGAAAAAACCGCCTCGGTCGAGGCGGTTTTTTTATACCAAAATCTTTATTTCACTTACAAATTGAAAGCAAAAAACGGCAAATAATATTAAAGTTGCAATTTACTTGGGTTTATTGCGATAAATGTCTTATTTTTGCAACGCAGAAAGTATCAACCTGAAAATCGAAGAAGTACAAGTATGTCAAAGCGCCAAATCAGAATCTGTTTAGGAAGTTCCTGCTTCTCCCGGGGAAATAACACGAACCTCGGGGCAATCAAGAAATACCTGAGTGAAAACAACTTGGAAGCAGAGATCGATTTTTGTGGACATTTGTGTGAAGAATTGTGCAGCAAAGGTCCGATTATTCGGATTGATGATAAAGTGTACGAAGAAGTGAATCTCTCTCGTTTATATAAAATCTTACAAGAAGAGTTCCCATGCAACTAAGACCTATCTACACGGAATCGGACAATTGTCAGGATTGTTACAAGTGCATACGGGAATGTCCCGTGAAAGCAATCCGAATGGAAAACAACCAAGCCTCCATTATAGAAGACCGTTGTATCTATTGCGGACATTGCACGCAGATATGCCCAACCGGAGCTAAAAAGATTCGCGACGGACTGACCCGGGCGAAACTGACATTGGCGCAAAACCCGAAAGTATTGCTCTCCCTCGCCCCCTCGTACGTGAGCGAATTCGAGGGAATCCATTCCAGCGTGTTGATTGCCGCTATCAAAAGATTAGGATTTGCCGACGTGTCGGAAACCGCACTCGGGGCGGAAATCGTTTCAGACCGGACGGACAAATTCCTGCAAGAAGCGGAAAACGGAGTTTATATCTCTTCAGCCTGCCCGGTCGTGGTGGAATATATCCGGAAATACTCGCCGGAACACGTGCATAACATTACGCCGATCATTTCCCCGATGCTGGCTCATGCCAAAATATTGAAACAATTATACGGGGATGATGTCAAGATCGTGTTCGCCGGTCCCTGCATCTGCAAGAAACTGGAGGCAGACACGTTCAATCACTTGATCGACGTGGTGATCACGTTCAAGGATTTAAAGAAATGGTTCGAGCAGACCGAAATAAACCTTCATCAAATCGCACCGGGACAACCGAACGCGCATTTTATCCCTTATCGTTCGGGATTGGGCGCGTACTATCCTATCGAGGGCGGAATGTTGAAAGGCTTGCATGAAGGGGGAAAACAAATACACAACATGGCCTTTTCCGAATTATCGACGGTAAAAGACGTGCTGAAATCTCTGGACACACACCGGGAAAACGATTCCATATTTCTAGAACTATTGGCATGCAAAGGCGGTTGTATCAACGGTCCCGCAAAATTAAGCCATATTTCCCCGGCGTTAAAAAGATACGAGATTATACATCAATCGGAACTGGGCAATCCCAAGGATGATTTTAAAGATATAGACCTTCAGATACTATTCTGCAAGGACCCGCATATCCAAGACCATATCTACACGGAAGAGGAAATTAAACAAGCCATGGCAGTAGTCGGGAAAACCGGACCGGAAGACGAATTGAATTGCAGCGGTTGCGGGTACGACTCTTGCCGGGATTTCGCCATCGCCATGCTGGAAGGAAGAGCCGAGGAAAACATGTGCGTATCCTATATGCGGAAAATCGCGCACGATAAAGCGACGGTTCTCCTGCAAAAGATACCCGCCGGTGTGGTATTGGTCAACTCGGAGTTGAAGATCATGGATATGAATCAATCCTGTGCCACGATCATGGGCGAAGACATAGCCGCCATATACGAGGTTACCCCCGGATTGAACGGAGTTCCGTTGAAAAACATCTGTTCCTTCGAAGACTTGTTCCGTGCCGTGTTGACAACCGGCAAAGAAATTATCGAGCGGCAAGTGCGTGAAGAAGATCACACGTGGATTATTTCAATTTACAATATACAACCTCATCATTTGGTATTCGGGTTACTGCAAGACCTGCGGGAACCTTACGTGCGCAAGGAATGGATGCTTGAAAAAACTCAGGAAGTAATCAAGAAACACATGGAGACCGTTCAACAAGTGGCTTGCTTACTGGGAGAAAACGCGGCATTTACCGATGCCATGCTACGTACCGTTATGGATGCTTACAAAAAGGATGACAAGAAACCACTTTAATTTCATTTGTTTTGAGAAATAACGGTAATTTCATCGAGGTTGACTTCTTCCAGAAGAACAAAGCAGGCAATGTTGTTTGCGGGGATTGTTTCATGTCGCAGAAGTTAAAAGGCGAAGGACGCGTAATCAGCGTGTTGTCCGACGGGTTGGGCAGCGGGATCAAAGCCTGCGTGCTATCCACGATGACCGCTACCATGGCCATGAATTTCACCGCCATGAACGAAAGCATCCTGCGTACTTCGACTTCTATCATGAACACCTTGCCCAAGGATATGGTGCGCAAGATCAGTTACTCCACGTTCTGTATCTGTGATATCGACTGTTTCGGAAGCGTGAAGATCATCGAGTACGAGACTCCCTCGTACTACCTTTACCGTAACGGCTCATTCGTGAACATACACAAGGAAAAGATCCCCGTGGAACGCGAAGATTTAGAAAACACATGCCTGTGGATTTCCGAATTTACACTGGAAAAAGAGGATCGAATCATCTTCTTCAGTGACGGAGTCTCGCAATCCGGAATGGGTTCCCACAAAATGCCTTTCGGGTGGGAAGACGGCGTTAAAGATTATGTTGCCGGTTTAATAGAACACTATAATGATATATCAGCCAAGGAACTCGCGCATAAAATCGTGAGTCAGGCAGAAAAAAACGACGGGTATTCACTGAAAGACGACACGAGTTGTTGTGTCATCTACATGCGGAAACCCCGGAACCTACTTGTATGTACAGGTCCTCCCTACGACGAGAAAAATGACAAATACCTTGCCAACCGGGTACGGGAATTTCAAGGTAAGAAAATTCTCTGCGGGGGAACGACAGCTACCATCCTTTCACGGGAACTAGGGGCAAGCATGGAAGTAGATATGAATATCGTGGACAAGGAACTCCCTCCCATTTCCAAAATGGAAGGAATTGATTTGGTCACGGAAGGTATCCTCACGCTCGGGAAAGTGGAACGCATCCTGACCGCCGGGGATATAGACAAACGCCGTGAAGCCGGACCGGCCGAAATGGTGGTAAAAATGTTGTTGAATAGCGATAAGATCACGCTACTCGTGGGAACCCGTATCAACACGGCGCACCAAGATCCCAATCTACCTGTAGAATTAGAGATCCGGAGAAACGTGGTCAAAAAAATAAAATTTTTATTGGAGACAAAGTATCTGAAAGATGTAGAGATTATGTATATTTAGGGGCAAAATTCAAAAACTGGCTCACATTATGGAAAAAGTAAATTTAAAAATATGCGTAGGCACCATGTGTTATGTTATGGGCGGCGCTGAATTGAGAGATGTTATTGAATCTCTTCCCCAGAATATCACCGAACATCTGAACGTTAGCTATTCTCCATGCCTCGGGTGCAGTAAAGGCGAAGAAGCACCCCCGTTTATAGAGATAAACGGCAAACGAGTCGCCGGCGTTAGTAAAAATAGTTTAATACGAATTATAAAAGAGGAACTTAGAGATGTTGTATGACAATTTTGCAATGCTCACGAAACGTGAGCTACTGATTAGAATTGTAAAACTTTTAAAAGAAAAGAATTTAGTAGACGGCGTGAAGTACATCCCGGTGGAAATGCGTCCAAAAAATAAGCGACCGATAAAATGCTGCGTGCATAAGGATCGTTATATCTTGAAACACAAGATTATTTCAATTTTGGGTTTCGAGATCACGGACGAGGAAATCGACTTAATCCCGTTAGCTGAATTCGCGCAGAAAGCCTTGGACAACAAGAACACGAAAGAGAATATTCTTTCCGTGGTACACGAAGCTTGTAGCGCGTGTATGCAATCACAGTATTTCGTGACCAACATGTGCCGGGGGTGCGAGGGACGTCCTTGTTTGATGAACTGCCCGAAAGCAGCCATCTCCTTCAAAGGCGGCAAAGCATCTATCACACAGGAAGACTGCGTGAGCTGCGGACTTTGCTCCAAAGTGTGCCCCTACCACGCAATCGTGTACACTCCCGTACCTTGCGAGGAAGTATGTCCGGTAAAAGCAATCTCCAAAGGAGAAGACGGCACGGAACATATTGACAAAGATAAATGTATCTATTGCGGAAAGTGTATGCAAACCTGCCCGTACGGTGCCATCATGGAACGCTCCAAAATCATCGACGTGTACAAAGGCATCACGAACCCGGATAAAAAGATTATTGCCATACCTGCCCCGGCTATCTATGGGCAGTTTAACGCTACCCCGGGACAGATTCTTGCAGCCATTAAAGCTATCGGATTCGACGAAGTAGTTGAAGTAGCTCTTGGTGCGGAAGACACTTCCCGCAACGAGGCTGCCGAATTCATGGAACGCATGCACGAGGGCAAACCTTTCATGACCACCTCATGCTGCCCGGCATACGTGGGCTGGGTAGACAAACACGCTCCCATGGTGAAACCGTTCGTTTCGGACACCCGTAGTCCCATGGTATACGCTGCCCGACGCGTAAAAGAACAATATCCTGACGCTGACGTTGTATTTATTGGTCCCTGTCTGGCAAAGCGCTACGAGGCAGAAATGTACGTTCCGGAAGTGGATTACGTGATGAGTTTCGAGGAACTCGGTGCGTTTATGGTCGCTTACGACATTGATGTAGAGAAATGCGAAGAATTACCGTTAAACCCGGAAGTAACGAAATACGCCCGCGGATACGCCCAAGCCGGAGGTGTTCGTGACGCTATCGTTCAAGCGGTAGGTAACGGTTATACCACCCTCTCGATCGAAGGATTAGATAAAAAGAACCAAACCTTGCTGAAAATGATGCCGAAGAAACCCGAAGCCCAATTCGTGGAAGTCATGGCTTGTGACGGCGGTTGCGTGAACGGTCCTTGTTCTCTAGCCCCGCTGACGCTGGCAAAACGGCAGATAAAGAAGGCGTTGGATAAATAAGAAAATATTCATTCAAAAGCAAGTGCCCCTTTCGGGGCACTCTTTTTTTACACAAACACAAGAAAGAAGAGAATCATCACTACGGAGCTCCTTCCAATAAAACCATTCTTCCCA
This sequence comes from uncultured Butyricimonas sp., assembly GCF_959596855.1. Taxonomy (NCBI): domain Bacteria; kingdom Pseudomonadati; phylum Bacteroidota; class Bacteroidia; order Bacteroidales; family Odoribacteraceae; genus Butyricimonas; species uncultured Butyricimonas sp. The sequence goes on along the minus strand of NZ_CAUFYA010000015.1, from coordinate 74,775 downwards.
ATGGCTCAAAAGGTTGAATTTGCTCCACGTAAACCCGGGAACGGGCATACGGTTTTTCGATAATATCTTTTTCCACGAACTCATCAAAACTATACGTTTCCCCTGCCAAAGTCATAATCCTTTTAACAATGGCTTCCCGGCTAGGAGCGTTATAGTAAGCAGAAGCATCCCGCATACAACTATTATTTTCCGGACGCCAAACACCATACAGGAAACAGCTTCCCCCCTCAAAAGCAGACACATCTGCATATTTTTCCAACCCGATAAAATGAGCCCACTTCACTTTAGATAAATCATTCGTGAGGTCCACGTTAGCATAAAAACCGTTTCTTACTTGCTTTTGAAAATTGTCCAGTGCCAAACCAGAGATAGCAGCAGGATTATTGACATATTCTTCATCCAACTTGGCAAAAGCATGACCTCCCGCCTCGTGTTGCACGATCGCCCGAAAATCCTGAGGCGCAGGCAAGGTCGATACCGGACAAATTGCAATACATGACCCGTCATCCCAATTCAACGTAGTTCCACCGTAGCGTCCGCTATTGGCAACCAACACAATCGTTGTCGAACTTAAATTAGGAATAGGCGCTTTCTTGGCATAAGCAAAACAATCGTCACTATTAGTTCTCATATCGGCTCCCACAAGTCCCACGAACATCGTACCAAATTTCGTATCTTTCACCTTACTCCCTACTGTTATTCCACGTTCGTTTGATACTGCCGTCACCACATGCACGTTAAAATAATCACGATAAGATTTATAAGGTTCTATCGCAAAAAACAACCGAATCGCTTCCGTTATATCCTGTTCATATTTACCACCGACGACTACATCAGACTGCACGTAACCATCCCCCATAAATACCAAATTAATTCCCAGACCTCGTGTCGCTAACTGATAAGTTTCCACTTCTCCGTCTTCTACCGTGAAACCGTATCCTTCCTGTTGCGGGTATATATTCATGAAAGCGTCCCAATTCTGCCAATTAGCATGTAACCTCAACTCTTCCGGAAATTTACCGGACAGTTGATTACCATTTAACACGAATCGCTGCAATTCAGATAAACCATTCAAATCAGCAGGTAACACACCTTTCAAATCATTATCGGGCAACTCGATCCCAATAACCCGCCCTTCCCGATCGGTCGTTATCCCGTACCACTCGCTCGTGGGAGCATCCGTTGTCCAATTCGTATGATTTGTCCATTCCATTCCCCCGGTCGCTTCATATAATGCGATCAAAATATTCCGATCTTGAAAAGCCGGTATCCCGACCTGAAAAACAACAATCGTATCCGCCAAACTACTTTCCGTATCTTTTATGACAATGTTTCCTTTCCGGTCTCCACCGGTATTCTTTGCCACATTGAATGTCAAAGTTGCGGTAACCAGAGCCCTAGATTGTATTTCTGTAATCCACGAGTATTCCGGGGCTATATATACCTCGTGTTTCACGCTACTCTTTAATTCCACGGAGAACCTGCCCCCCCCGGCAGATATATTTTGCCGGTTAGGACTAAGAATAATCGCTTTCTTACTTTTCTGTACTACTTTTATTTTCTGTTCGACCAATCCCGCTTTCACGATTAACTCCATTTCACGATCGTCATACTCCTCGTAAAATTTCGATTTCACGAGTACTTCCATTGTCCCCACCTCTCCTCGTTCCGGCTTGACACTACACCAATCACCTATCCCGGTAATCTGCCATGCTTGGTCAGAGGTCAGGGATATCACCTTTTCTCCCGCATCCGCACTCAAATAAATCACCGTGTCGGAAACGTTTAAGACTTCCCGGGAAGTGACAGGATCGCCTGAATTGTCTTTGCTGCACCCGAACACGAACAAAATCAGCACCCCTACTCCCCATAAAAACATACTCGTTTTCATAACCATTTTTTTATATTCCTCTACCATAAAAACAACATATCATTCAACGGGTTCTCCCAACGCGATAGCACTCAAATCCAAATGGTAATTCTTTTTAAAATGATTCAACACCATCTGATAGCGACGATTGATTAATGCGTAATCTGCTTGAGGATATTTTGCTTTGAATTTCTCCGGCGTCTCGAACAGAATCTGCCGCACATAGCACAAAAAATCAGCATTCTTATTCGTGAGTACTCCGATATCATTAATCGGACTCTCCACGGTAAAATCCTCTTTCACGTAATGCACGAACCCTCGGTTCAAAAAATAATCGGCATTCGTGGGGTAATAACTCAACGCTTTACGATAATCCACTCCATCCGTAAAACCCGCCGGTTCAGCAACAAAACCATCTTCCAATCCTTTCAGGATAACGGCATATACCATACGATTTCTTCTCTGCTTAATATCCTCATCTTTTAGTTTTTCAATCTTCTCGTCCGTGAAGCTAATTGCCCAGAAATCCAAGCCGTCAAATTTATCCGACACGTCATATTTTCTCTCCTTGTTACTCTCCACGTGTAAATCATTCACAAGGTAAAAATACTTAGGTAAAATAGGACGGACAAAATCCTTATTGAGAAAACGGAACAAGTTATCCCTCACGAAATTAAAATAGAAAGGTACCTGAGCATCTGTCAATCCTTCCCCGACAAATATATCTTGAGGACGGGGAATAACCCATCCCCGGTTCAAATCCTTTGTCTGAAAATCCTTGTACACGATATAAACCCCCATATCCTCTTGAATTTTCTGAATCTCCCGATCCCACTGGTTTTTCCCTTGTGGAAATTCGAAAGGCATTTCCTCCGTGTAAGGCGTGGCTTCCAAGGCTTTCTCATCGTCACAACCTACCATGAAAAAGAGACATCCCACTATGGCTAACTTCCACATCTGCAATATACAATTTCTTTGTTTCATAATCTTTCTCTTAAAAAGTACAACATACATCAATCATTCCTCTCCGGGGCCAACGGATTTTGTACCAATTCTTTATTAAGTAACAATACGTCCGTGGGTATCGGCAGCACGTAAGCGGGATCCTTTTCCCGGAGCGTGTAAGTCACGCTATTCGTGGCATCCGTGTACCACACGTGTTTAATCTCCGGCATCCCGTAACGACGCAAATCGAACCAACGGTGTCCCTCGAAACACAATTCCCGACGCCGTTCATTCCGGGCCATCTGAACCAACCGATCAGACGTGGCCGGCTCTCCCAATTCGGCACCGACAGGCAAACGATTCTGTCGCAATGTATTCAACAGTTCCATTGCTTTCGTCTTATGTTCGCCCGAATTTTCCAATTTATATAACATGGCTTCTGCCTCCGCCTGATTCAGATAGGCTTCCGATAACCGGAAACTTCTGGCGTTATAATCACTATTTCCATACCCGGAAGTAGGATTATAACCATCATCTATTGCGAATTTTCCATAAGGTTTCTTCCAAGGTCCGGAATACTCTTGAACCAAGTATTGAGCACCTCGCTTATCCATCATCGAGTATGAATCAAAAAGATCTTGAGAAGTACGCATCACCCCAACCAGTTCATAATACTCGGTAAATTGAATTGTATTTATAAACTTACATATATCACCTAACCTTGAATACACCCAAATAGCTTCCGGACACTTATAATTATGCATCACGTAATACTCTTGAATCTCATATTCTTCCGCATTGGGAGGAAATTCATCCAACGTGACCAATCGAAAAACGGGATTCCCAATCACCTTTCCCGCATAGTCCGAAGCCTTTTGCCATTCTTCCATGTACAAATAAACCCGGGATAATAGCAATTGTACGAAAGGCAGACTTACTTTGTAATCCGGTTTCCATTGTTCCTCCGTTGACATCGCCAAATAAAGTTTCTCGGCTCTTAGCAAATCTTTCAACACCTGTTCATATACCTCTCCCACCGTATTCCTTGGCATACTCGAATTCTTTACACCGGCTGTCAACTTCAAAGGAACCCCGGGTGCATTTTTGTCATAATTATAAGGCAACCCGAAACAATTCACGAGATAAAAATAATAGTAAGCTCTCAAAGCACATGCTTGGGCGATCACACTATTTTTCTCTTTCTCCGTTCCTTCCACCCCGTCAATATAATCCAGCACGGCATTCGTTCCTAGAATCGCCTCATACGCTACCGTCCATATATCGTAATCACCCACGTACTCTTTATCAAATTCATCATACATATTCGATTGCCACGTGTAAGCGGCAAATATAGCCCCGGAAGACATTCCCAAGTAATCCTCGTCTGAATTAAATTTAGGGTTTTGTGCAATATCGTCTTCAAACATCGGGAGTAATCCATACAACCCAAAACTGGCACTGTAAGTTTCAAACGTCAGTAATTCTTCCAGTGAAGATACTTTTGTCGGCACGAACTCGTTCTCTGATTTGGGCTCCAAAAAATCGCTACACGAAAATAAAAGCCAGATCAACAGAGATAAATATAACAATTTACTTTTCATAATCTCAATTCATTTAAAATCCCACGCTAAAACCTAAAGAATACGTCTTGGGCATAATACTATTATCTAACTCAGGATCGAAACCGTTCAAACGCTTGCTCGCGATCACGAATGCGTTATTCATTACCAGATTAACCGACAAATTCAATATCCCAAGTTTCTTACACCAATCCTCGTTCATATTCCACGTCAACGAAAGCTGATTACAACGCAAGAAGGAAGCGTTCACAACTCGAATATCAGATTGCCTCCACATCTCGTATAGCGAAAACTGCCTTCCGTTAGGCAAATTCATCCACGAACTAACTCCACCGGAATAATAAGCCGGGATATCCGTGCGTTCCTCGTCACCCGGTTGTTTCCATCGTTTAAGCAAATCCTTGTCCATATTAGCGTAAGGACTTGGAAGACGCTCCTGATTCGGGTACAAATTCGGCAAACGTCTCTTCGCTCCCAGCAAGAGAGAGAAATCTCCGCCTATCGTAAAATCTTTAAAGCGCAACCGGGTGTTCAAACCTCCCGTGAAATACGGTTCACTTTCCCCGGAATAAACCAAAAACGAGGTCGGATCAATATCATTTCCAGCCTCCACATCCATCAAGTTAAACTGAGGCATGCCGTTTTCCGGGTCCAATCCCTTAAAAGAGAAAGACCAGAAAGCAGACAACGGATATCCTTTCTTCAATACCCGATCACTGACACCGTTCAGAAAAGCATCCACTGATGTCATCCCGGAATCAATTCGCTTCGCTTTATTCCAATTCTTGGATGTATTCAAACCGATCGTCCAGCCAAAATCTTTCGTGCGCACGGGAGTAATATTCATCGTGAACTCAACCCCATGATTATAAACTCTTCCCCCGTTCAACGCCATATCCGGCACCCCGTATTCCTTTGGTATCGGCTGGTATATAATCGCATCTGAAGCTCGCCTGTAATATTCCAGACACATGGTTACCCATTTCAGGAATTGCAAATCCATTCCCACGTTCCACGTTTTCGTACTTTCCCAACTCAGATCGGGATTCGGCAAACTGGCGATAGAAACTCCGTACGTCGCAAAAGGCTCGACAACACCCTGTTGTGCCACGATAATATCCGGACTAATAGTTTCCACCACGTTTCCCTGTATACCGTAAGACACTCTAAATCTTAACTGATCCAACCACGGAAGACACCTCCTGACAAGTTCTTCTTCTGACACATCCCACGACAATCCCACAGAATAAGACGGGTCAAAACGCTTGTTCACGTCTTGTCCGAAACGATTCGACTCGTCATTCCGGATACTGGCATTCAACACGTAACGATCTCTATAAGAATATACCAACGTGGCAAAATAAGACAAGAAATTATCCGTACCCGTGGTATGCCTCCAAGCCCCGCTATACAAATCTTTGTAGACACTGAACTCTTCCAGTCGAGAGGGACTCTGTGAAACAAATTCGCTCGGCAAAGTAGGACTAATCACTTTTTTCCCCCGGTCGGGCACGTATCCCCAAACCTTGTTCTGCAGACTTTTGTTCGCGGTCGACCGGACTTCAAATCCTAACATGACGTTCAAGCGATGCTCTTCCTTAAACGTCTTATCGACCAATAATTTATTTTGCACGTTATAATTATGTGTTGATGCGTTCGAGGTAAAAAATTCACCACCAAAGGGCAACACGGCAGCAGCATAATCTGGATCTCCCTTTATCGCTGCCCCGTAGTCATAACCGCGATATTTACCCGCGACATAATATGAACGCTCTCCCGCGTATGACTCTCCATTCTTCTCATCCTTGGAAACTCCGGCAACCAATTGATATTTCAACCAAGAAAGAATATCCCAGTTCAAGTCTATCGTAGCATTAACCCGTGTTGTCTTCGAACGGGAATACGTGTTGTCAATCTCGTTTAGAATATTATATTTCAGTGGGGTTATACCCGTACGATACTGGTAACTAGCGGGTAATTGGTAAAACAAACGGTCTCCTTCATCGTCATAAGCCCGTATCGCCCGACTCGTAGAAGTAGCGTAACTCATCGGATTTACTCCGGGACCGTACCCGTTCACCTTATCCAGCGATCCTATCAAGGTCAAATCTACCCGTAATTTCGGGTGCAATTTCACCCCCAAATTCAAGCGTCCGCTCATTTGTTCCTGACTATTCTTCAACTCCACGCCCTTATTGTTGGCATAAGAAACCGAGGCGCTATACGTGATCTTTTCCGAGCCACCCGATATACTCAAATTATGATTGTGACTCACGGCATTTCTAGTCAAAAGATCCAACCAATCCGTATTTGTCGTTTCCAATTTTGCCAGTTCCGTCACGAAATCATCCTTGAAAATATCCTGATCCATATACATACGATACAGCCCCTCGTAGGTATCCAGTTGCTTGATAGGAGGATATGACGCATCATAACTTCCCCCGGCATCAAATACCTCTCGTGTAAATTGGATTCTCTCTTTGGAATCCATCAAATTAAACAGTCCGTAAGTGGGACGTCTCCGGAAAGAAAGATTCATCGAGTACTTGATACTCCTACTCTCGTTAAATCCTCGTTTAGTGGTAATCACGATCACACCGTTGGAAGCTTTTGAGCCGTAAATTGCCGTGGCGGAAGCGTCTTTCAATACCGTGATCGTCTCTATATCCGCCGGGTTCAACCATGAAATCTGACTGCCGACAATATTCTTAAGATCTTCCGTCATGGCATCATTCCGATCAAAAGGAATCGGGTCAGGCTGAATCACACCGTCAACAACCCACAGCGGAGCCTTGTTTCCCAAAATCGTGGAAGTCCCGCGAATGCGTATCTCCGGACTCGTCCCCATGCGGGAACTCGTGTTCATCACCATCAATCCGGCTATTTTCCCCTGCAACATCTGGTCGATAGACGTGTAAGCCGGCATCATGATATCCGCCGCGTTAACTTTCGAATAAGACCCCACCATATCACGGGAACGCACATTCTGATACCCGGTTACAACAACCTCATCCAACTTCTCATTATCCTCTTCCAAGACCACCGACAACGGTTGGTTGTTCGTTACCTTCACTTCCTTTCCCTTCATTCCCACGAAAGAGAACTGCAAAACAATAGAATTTGAAGGAGGAACCGATAAGATAAACTGTCCCTTGGAATCAGTCGTTACCCCCGTGGAAGTACCTTTCAACAAGACAGTCACACCCGGTAACAAATCACCTTGGACACTTTTAATGGTTCCCTTTACCAACCTCGTTTTTTCGGCTTCCCGTTTAAACACGATCTGATCCCCCACGAACTCATAAGCAATCTGGTTTCCCCTGACACAAGAATCCAACGCGACACGTAATGGCACTTTTTTCAAATTCAAACTCTTGCGCCCCAATTTCAATATATCCGCATCGTGATACATAAATTTATAAACCACCTGTCGTTCCAGTAGTTTAAAAATCTCGATCACGGTCTGCTGTTCCACCGAGACTGAAACCAAAGGCTGTTTATCCTGAGCGTAAACGGGAAAGAAGAAAATCACCCCAAGGAACAAGCTCAAACACGCTCGCTTTTTGAGCAAAATACGATCTCTTAAAGATCGAAATTCTCGATTTTTTTTCATAGTTTTGTTTTATTAAATTTAGAATGGCAAAGACGGTAATTATAGGCCTTAATTATACTTTCCGGCTTTGCCGTTTGTTTTTATTACAATACTCCTTTCTGATTTCTCAAAAGTTACGATATTCATCCTCTCTATCAAATCCAGTATTCTATCCAGACCATAATCCCTACTTACCGTCCCCGTGAACTGATAAGCTTTCAGATTTTCGTCATCAAACACAAAAGTGACATCATACCAACGCGATAAACGATTTACGACATGTACCAACTCGTCATGCTCAAACACGAAAAATCCCTGTACCCACGCTAATTCCTTATCAACATTCACCTCTCTCTTTTCCAACCGACTGCCAACGACATACGCTTGTTGTCCCGAATTCAATACAAGCTTGTCCTCCCCGTCCAACGTCACACGCACGCATCCTTCTGCCAATGTCGTCATCCACAAATCCTCGGCAGGATAAACCGACATTCCGAAACGCGTACCCAACACTTCTGTCCTCAACCTACCCGATTCCACGATAAAAGGTCTTGATACATCTTTAGCCACTTCCAAATAGACCTCGCCCCTCACTTCTATTCCACGAGTCGAATCACTGAAAAATTCGGGAAAACGAATACTCGATTCGGAATTCAAACGGACTAAAGTTCCATCTTCCAATACCACACTGTACTCTCCTCCCCGAGGAATATCCAATCGATGATAACAAACCGTATCCCCGCGCATTTCCCCACCCCCGCATACTAATTGCTTTATCGAATCCTTGATACGGAAGCCTGCATTATCGCCCGATTCGCTCCCTTGACAAATCGGCACGACCTTACCGTCGGCCGTTGTTAATAAAGCATATAATTTTCCAGCGGATACAGTTTTCCCCGGGGTATTCTCCGGGACTGTCCGGGTACTGAAAAATATCCCCCCGCCGATAATCAACAAAAGTACTACCGCAGCAGCGACATAACACCATGCGTATACTCTCCGTCCCCCTCGCACACGGGGATACCGCCATACCAATAAATCGAACTCCTGCCGTGTATCTATTTCGCTCCTCCTCTCGTAATGCTCTTTCAACAGACTTATCGACCGTACATTCATGAACAATTCACGATTCTTCCTATCCTGTCTCAACCACCTTGCCAATCGAACCCGTTCCTCCTTGTTCAACTGCCCGTCGAAATATTTCTTTAATAAAGAAGTATATTCATCTATTTTTTCAAATGCCAACCCGTCGTTCATACGATTTCTTTCAAGTATTTTATACTAACACACGAAACCTCGTGAAAACGACTACAAGCAAATAAAAAAAATCACATAAAAATGAGTAAAAAAACAGAGAAGTCCTTCAAATATTCCCTTAATATACTCTTTGCCCGTTGTTTATGGGTAAGTACCGTATTCACCGAAATATTCAATTTTCTCGCGATCTCCTCGTTCGACAAACCGTCGACATGCATCCATAGTACCTCACGTTGCATTTCCGACAGCATTTCTATCTTTTTACAAAGGAAATCATACATTTCTTCCTCAACGACAATATCCCGAAACTCCGTCTCGTTCTGTAACTGAAACAATTTCTCCCGCCCCCGAATCTCTACTTGCCGATCCCGCAAATAATTTATCGCCCGGTTTCGTACGGCGGCATAAAGGAAAGCCTTCACGTGAGCCTCTTCCCGAAAAGTAGTAATTCGCTCCCACATGGCGATAAACGCCTCCTGCACAATATCCCTCACGATTTCCGAATCGTCGACAAACCGTGTACAAAACTGGTAAAACAACTTCACGTGCTCCTGATGAAAAGCACGAAAAGCCATTGGATCCTTTTTTACCAATCTATCAATAGTATACCCCTTATTTTTAGATATCATACACCAACTCCACGCTCTTTGTTTCTCCAAAAGTAGAGAAAAAAACAATTACTCGTCTATTTCCAATTTAATTTTATAATAAAAAAAGAGGAAATGTCTTATTTTGACACCTCCTCTTATATATAAGCTCTTAATCCCAAGCTATTCCATCATCTTTCATTTCATGAAAGCGTGACGATACCCCTTGATCTTATTCCAACCGCCGCGGGTGAAATCCGGAATTGCCACGGGAGCACTGTTGTTTTCCAGTGAAAGTGCAGTCAATTCACCGAGACAACACCATTCCGCCAAGTCATACACGTCCATATCCAACGGCAAACCGTTCTGCAAGCAATACACGAGGCGATAATCCATGATAAAATCCATGCCGCCGTGTCCGCCGACCTTCTTGGCTTGTTCTTCCAATTCCTTTTGAATGGGATGTTTGTATTTTTCCATCAAGGCTTTCTTCACTTCTTGCGGCACGAAACCGTGAGCGTTCAGATTCTCGTGATCCGGCATCACGTCCGAGGATACCTGCGAGGGTTGCAGGGCGTAGCCTTGTATCGGGTATTTATTGGCAAAACCTTTCGTACCTGTCAACTGGTACATCCGACTGTACGGACGGGGCGATGTCACGTTATGCTGCATCTGTATCGTCTTACCGTTCTCCGTGTGAATTAACGTCACCGTGTGTTGCCCGTTCTTGAAATCCTTCACCTCTTCACCCGTTTTGTTTTTGATATACTCCGGTGCAGAAACAGCTTTCGTGTCCATGCAAACAAGATAATTCATCTTATCGCCGCGGTGGATATCCAGCAATTGACAAGCAGGCCCCATGCCGTGAGTGGCGTAAATATCCCCCCGGTGTTTCCGGTTGTAGTCCATACGCCAGTTATTCCAGTAATAAGCCCAGAACTCGTCAAGATTATGAATGTAAGCACCCTCGACGTAAAGTATTTCCCCGAAGACATCATGTTGCGCCATGTTCAACGTGGTCAACTCGAAGAAATCATACACGCAATTTTCCAACATCATGCAATGCAATTGCTTTTTCTCCGCCATGTTAATCAACGCCCAAATCTCCTCCATATTCATGGCGGCAGGAACCTCTATTGCCACGTGTTTACCGTGTTCCATCGCGTAAAGAGCCATCGGCGCGTGATGCAGCCAATCCGTGGCGATATACACCAAGTCAATGTCATCCCGTTCGCAAAGTTGCTTCCATGCGTCTTCACTTCCCGAATAACCCGCCGCCTCCGGCAATCCGGCACGTCTCAATATCCCTTGCGTCTTATCCACCCGTTCGGGAACGATATCACAGAGAGCCACGACTTTTGTACCCGGTATATGCGTGAATCTTTCTACCGCTCCCGGTCCCCGCATCCCCAACCCGATAAACCCGACACGCACGGTATCCAACTTGGGAGTCACCAACCCCAGCACATCTTTCTGTCCCACCGGACGTTCCGGCACAGGCACCTCGATAGGCATCACTTTTTGAGCCGCCTTCTTGTCCACTTTACAAGAACACGAGCAAAATAGTCCGCCCGAAAAAATTGCCATAGCAAATAATAAGGTCTTCATTACTCTTTTCATACAACAACACTTTAATATTTAAACACTGATTATATTCCTTCTTCTTCAAACACGCTCTAAAAGTAATAATAATCCTTTATAAATAATATAATCTATCACAAAATAATGCAGGTAATCAAACAACCAAAAACAACACACATTACACCTACATAGATATATTTCCGGAATTATTTTCTTAAATTTGTAAAAACCTATATTTATTACTTATGGATATCTCATTCGAATCTCAATTGGAAGTCTATCGATCATTATCCGGTCAGGCAAAACTTATCGTAGACATGTTAGCACACTCTTGTTGCCCTATCAACAGGAAGGATATGGAAAGTTTATTCCCTGACGTCACTTCCCCCCGTTCCGAATTACACGCGACCTTCAAAAGGCTCCAACAGGCTAAAATTGTTTGGTATTGCATGGAAGGCGGAAGTACTGATGATTACTACACGTCTATGTTAGCTCTGGAATTAACCATTCTACTATTCCTGCAACAGGTAAAAGAGGGGCGCGATATCGAGCAAGAAGTCAGCACTCCACAATTCTGGGAAAAAGTAAATCGAACAGGACGCCCCACGAGAGAGAGGATACTAGCTATATTCTTTGATGTAAAATTACCGGATCACGACCATTTCCCGATCCCGCATTTTTATAAACAGCAACTTCTCAACACAGCCTCAAAGATGAAATCATCCTTTCATCTCGAAACAACATTTCCCGAAAAATACCTTATACGCCACTTCCGGGACATTGTCCGGTTACAAATCGAACAGATTCATCCTAACCCGTCCATCGCTTGTTGGTATGACCGATTTACCGTTATACACAAAAACTCTCCCCTCTTTCATGCCACCTTGCAAGATACACGGGCAATCCTAACACTCTTGCTTCCCGGCAAATCAGATCAAATTCCCGACAACGTAAATCCCGCCACCAGAGAAGGAGCATCCTTATTGGGAATGTACTACCTTTATCAAGGTGATTACTCGCGTGCCCTTCGATATTTTTCGGAAGGGGAATCAAATAAAACGATATTCGACGACTATCGCCCCACCCAATACCCCATATTCCTATTCGGTAAAGCCATGGCTTACCTGCTAGATTCTAAAACATCTATCGATATCAATTCCCCGCTAAACATTCTCCCTCCCGACGACATTTTCGAACGGCTCGCGTGGGCAAACAAAATGAACAAAAGCCCGGAAGAAATCACTCGCTTACTACCGGCAGAAGGCTCTCTTCCCCCCTTGTCCCAATATCTACTGAACAGCATGAAACAATACCTCGGACTAGCCGTCGACGGTTCATTGACATTCCTCGAACATCAAGCCGCTAAACTAGGTTGGGACATTCCGTCTTTAGTAAACAAATGTTTATCGAGAAAAAACTCAGTATCTTTTAAACAAAATACCATACTAACGGGAAAATGGGAAAAAACATTTGCCCCTCTCGTGGAACAGACATTCACACCAATCATTCAAAAAGATAGGACGAAAGAACTCTTGGCCACACGAACAAACACATTCCGGATCGCATACTTTATACGCACATGGGGCAAACAACAGTGGATGATTGTCCCCAAGCTACAGAAAACAAAGGATGGAATCACATGGACATCCGGCATGCCTATAGCCGCACCAAGACTCTTCGAAGGCTCCGTCCCCGACATGACCGATTGGGACTGTGAATTAGCCTACCCGAATCTTTCCAAAGAAGACAAGATAATTCTTCTCGCAGGACATCCTCACGTCTACAATGAAAAAGATGAACAAAGACGTTCCGTTCAAATCATAAAAATCAATCCCGCTATCTCGATACGACAAGATGACACGGGATATTGCATAACCACAAATCTTAAAAATTTTGTATCCCGACAAAAAATTCTTTGGGAACGAAATTTTCTGAAAGCCACGATCTATGAAATTACTCGCCAACAACACTACATTCTCTCTTGGCTGGACAAGTTCTCGCATTTGCCATTCGAAGCGCACGATGCTCTGGTTGCCTTAATAAAACATCTACAAAAATCCGTCACTATATACACTGACATCGAAATCAATATAGAATAATACCGGATAGTCTGTCATTCACTTCTTAAATCTTTGCAATATGCAAAGATTTAAGAAACACCATGATGTAAACTCCGGTTTTCCGCCGAAGTCCGATTTATTTAGCCTACTATTTGTCAAATACCAAAAAATATCTATTTTTACATTGTCATCTGAGCGTTTCAGATAGAAGATATTTTAAAGGCGTTTGTTTGGATTCTTATCTTTAGAATCTTAATTACTACAATGTTCTGTTTGGTGGACATGATATTGTATGTCGTGTATAATATACATTAAAAGGCGAATGAATTGTTTGCAACAGAACATTCCGCGAGATATAAAAGATAGATAAAACAAGTATCTCCACGCTTTTAACGGTTATAATTACCTTTTGGAGATAGAGGTAGAAACATGATATCAGACATGCAGTTAATCTATCGTCTTCGTAGTGGAAAGAATCCGAAATGGATTTACTATATTCAAAACATGACTCGTTATGCAATCCCGCAAATCATACTCCGCAACCGTCGTGAAAAAATATTGAAAAAAGCCATGAAACGACCGGATTTCCCTTACATACAAGAACGTGTCGAGTATTATAACAAACTGTCAGAACCCGTGAAATTACCGGACACTTCTCCCCGTCTGGCAAATCACAAGTTCACCAAAAGGGAAAAACAATCCGTTTACTTCTTTGATACCTACGAATTCACCCGCTGGTTCTCGAAATCTCTAAAATGGCAACATTTGCCCGGTGACATCGTTCACGTTCCCGCCTATCCGGCCATCGTGAAAAGCCGTCCTCTTCATCCCAATAATAAAAATTCGGTTCTATTGAATCTCGACAAGATACGCCATTTCATTTTTCTCAAAGACACGATACCTTTCTCCGGAAAAATGAATAAAATCATTTTTAGAGGCAAGGCAGGCTCGAAACCTCGCAGACAACAGTTCATTTCAAAGTTTATCGATCATCCCATGTGCGATGTCGGAGAAGTTGGCAGTAGTCCCAACATACCCGCGGAATGGAGAAAACCCAAAATAACACTACGCGAGCATCTCAAGTACAAATTCATCATGGCACTCGAGGGGAATGACGTGGCAAGCAACTTGAAATGGGTAATGTATTCCAACTCCATCGCTGTAATGCCCAAACCTACTTGTGAAACTTGGTTCATGGAAGGTAAATTAATCCCCGATTATCACTATATTGAAATCAAGGAAGATTATTCCGACCTGATCGAGAAAGTTAATTATTACATCGAGCACGAGAATGAGGCTCTCGAAATTATAAAACACGCTCACGAGTACGTGGCTCAATTCCGGAATAAAAAAAGAGAAAAACTAATTTCTCTATTTGTCATGGAAAAATACTTTGAAAAAACGAATTAAAAAACGGGAGATTACTATTTGAAATATTTTTCAAAAAAAATATATATCAAAGAGAATTTTCCCGAGAAAAGACAAAAAAAATACTTCACGAATGCCCAAAAAACGATTTCAAATCCTTGTGGCACTCGTGAAGTATTATTCCAATATTATACTATCTCAAAATTTCTCGAGCAACTTCTCCAGAAGAGAAGCAAATTTCCTTAACAACAGTTCATTTGTCGCAAGCAACATAGTCATCTGCTCATCCTTAGCCTTTAAAGAAGAAGCTTGTTTATCAACAATCGCCACCAGATGACGTGTCATTATACTATCATCCTCGCCGACTGAATCAACCCCTAAAGAATCATCATCAACCGCAACAACTTTACGGTATTTCTCGCCCTCGCCACTTACAAGCCAATTCCGGTTTACTCCCAGCAAGTGACTCAGCACCTCCAATTTTGTGGTATCAGGCTTCGTCTTGTTATTCAGGTAGTTTGAAATGGTAGTAGCCGACATGTTTAATGCCTTCGCCACACGGTATTTCGTGTAACCTTTCTCGTTCATCACCTCTTGCAATCTCTCGGAAAATGACATACCCTTTTATTTAGAATTAATTTAAATTTTATCTATTACCAAAAAATAATCCAATTTGATTTTGCATTCTTCCAAATTTGTATTACCTTTGTGTATCGTTTGTTACAAATATAGCGATTATTGGTGAAATCCCCAAGCAATTGGGGTATGTTAATCGGTTGGTGATGTGAGAAGACAAAGATATTTATCCCGTTAATGTTCTTTGTCTTCTCCTTTTATTTATCAAGCCCGCTCCTCACAGACTCCCACAAACAATCAGATAAAGTCAGTTTCAAGTCGGCTTGTTCTACCGTTGTTGAATCGTTGTTCTCTTTTTCTACAACCGTTCCGAAACGGCACAACATCAATTCAACAACATAAGTAAATCAATACCCCCTCTCGAACACACCTCTATTGTAGATTAAATACCGACACTCTTGTCACTACTAGCACATCACTTATTCAACACTTGCCACACAAATCATACAAGATAAATTTTACTTGATCTAACCACAGTTTTCTACCACCTTTAATTCACATCTAGTATTTACCAACAATAATTTATTTTTCCCATACCTTATATATATATAGTAAAAGAGATTTCATTTTTCCTCATTCAAGAGTATTTGAAAGCTATTCAAAACACGAAACGGAACTCGTTCTTTCATTTACTTTCGTTTTTAGGTGATTTTATTGCGATATTATTTTGTTTTCTTTCGTTTTATTCTTTCCTTTGCGATAATAAAATCTTTTGGACATGACACAGCACGAGACAACAAAACCATTTGATGTAATCATCATCGGCGGCGGCGCGACAGGAGCCGGCACTGCCAGAGATTGTTCCCGCAGGGGACTGCGGGTGCTTTTGGTTGAAAGATTCGATATTTCCACCGGAGCCACGGGACGCAATCACGGGCTGTTGCATAGCGGCGCTCGCTACGCGGTAACCGACAAAGAATCCGCGGAAGAATGTATCAAAGAAAATATGATTCTTCGTAAAATCGCCAGCCACTGCGTGGAAGAAACCGACGGACTCTTCCTCACCCTTCCCGAAGATGACATAAATTATCAGTCCAAATTTGTTGACGCCTGCAGGCAAGCAGGTATTCGGGCTGACGTGATCGATCCAAAAGAAGCTATAAAGATGGAACCTTCCGCCAATCCCGATATCATTGGAGCGGTAAGAGTTCCGGACGGAGCGGTCGACCCGTTCCGCCTGACAGCATCCAATATCATGGACGCGAAACTACACGGTGCCACCGTGCTGACTTATCACGAGGTCACGGAACTCATCCGCGAGCAAGACCGCATCACGGGCATCAAAGTCCTTGACCACAAAACGAAAGAAACAAAATCCTATTACGGCTCCGTCGTTGTCAACGCCGGGGGTATATGGGGACACAATATAGCCAAACTGGCCGGAATCAATATCAACATGCTACCCGCCAAGGGAGCCTTGTTGATTTTCGGGCACCGGGTAAACAACATCGTGCTGAACAGATGCCGCAAGCCCGCCGACGCCGATATTCTCGTGCCGGGCGATACCATCTGCCTTATCGGAACAACTTCCAGCAAAGTACCTTACGAGGAAGTGGACAACATGTACGTCACCCCGGAAGAAGTGGACTTACTATTGCGGGAAGGAGAAAAATTATCCCCGCTACTGGCACAAACCCGCATCCTAAGAGCGTACGCGGGAGTCCGACCGCTAGTTGCATCAGACGATGATCCCAGCGGAAGAAACGTAAGCCGGGGTATCGTGCTACTGGACCACGCGAAGAGAGACGGGCTGGAAGGCCTTATCACCATCACGGGCGGAAAGCTCATGACCTACCGGTTGATGTCCGAATGGACGACCGACTTGGTTTGCAAGAAACTAAACGTTTCAACCCCTTGCACCACCGCCACGGAAAAATTACCCGGCTCCAGAGGAAATGCCGAAGAAACAAGTAAAAAAATCATATCCGTTCCGCTCGCGCAACGCAACGCCACAATCAACCGCCACGGGGATATGGCAGACCAGTTTTCAGGGAATACCGCCTTGGACAACAGCTTGATCTGCGAATGTGAAGAAGTATCCGTGGGAGAAGCGAAGTACGCCTTGAACGAGTTGGATGTAAACAATCTGGTTGACTTGCGAAGAAGAACCCGCGTGGGAATGGGCACTTGCCAAGGAGAACTCTGTGCCTGCCGAGCCGCCGGATTAATGAGCAACATGAAAAAAGCCTGCACGAAAAGAGCGAAATCAGACCTTACCTCTTTCTTGAACGAGAGATGGAAAGGCATGGCACCCATCGCGTGGGGCGATACATTACGTGAAAGTGAATACACCGCGTGGATATACGAAGCCGTATGCGGGCTAACATCATCTTCAAAAGAATAATTATGAAATTCGATACCATTATCATCGGTGGCGGTCTGTCCGGCTTAATTTCCGGGATACAATTGTCCAAGCAAGGACAACGCTGTGTCATTATTTCTTCCGGGCAAAGCGCCTTGCATTTCTCTTCCGGTTCTTTTGATTTACTAAACGCGCTACCGGACGGGAAAAGCGTGAACAAACCGCTGGAAGCAATCGGAGAATTGATCGAGCAAGCACCCGCGCATCCTTACGCGAAGCTGGGAACAAGCAAGTTCGCGCAATTGACCGCAGAAGCGGAAACCTTCCTGCAAGACACGGGCATCCCGACAAAAGGAAAAGCAGAACAGAATCACTACCGAGTAACCCCGATGGGTACGTTAAAACCGACATGGCTAACCTTGGAAGATCATTTGCAAGGCGAAAACGCGAACCGGATTCAATGGAAGAAAGTCGGGATTTTCAACGTGACGGGATTTCTTGATTTCTATACCCAGTTCATTGTTGACGAACTGGCAAAAATAGGCACGACATGTACCACCCACTTGATTAATTTTCCCGCCTTGGAGCGTTTACGGAAAAACCCGACAGAAATGCGTTCCGTGAATATCGCCAGAGTGTTTGACAACCAAGACAACCTGAACGAATTAGTTCGCCAGATCAAGGCGGAACGCAGAGATTGCGAAATCATCGCGTTACCCGCGATCGTGGGATTAAGCCGGAAAGACGCTTTAGCCTATCTTCAAAAAGAGATCGGGAAGCCGGTTTATTTACTGCCAACCCTCCCTCCTTCCGTGCCGGGCATCCAAGTACAACAACAGCTGCGCGCCCGCTTCCAAGAAGCCGGCGGCGTTTTCATGCTGGGCGACATTGTCCTGCGGGCAGAGAAAGAGGGTGACCGGATCTCCCGGGTTTACACGAACAATCACGGGGATATCCCGTTCACGGGCAAAAACGTGATTCTGGCGACAGGAAGTTATTTCAGCCAAGGATTGATTGCCGATCCGGAACGGGTTTACGAACCAATCTTCAATCTGGACATCACTTACTCCCGAAATCGTGAACAATGGTACAGCCGGGATGCATTCGAGGCTCAACCCTATCAAACTTTCGGGGTAAAAACCGACAAAGATTTCCGGGGGTTGCAAAATGGCAAACCGATAGAGAACCTTTACGTGTCCGGAGCCATACTGGAAGGCTTCAACGCGATAAAAGAAGGATGCGGGGCGGGAGTCTCCATTTTAAGCGCATTGTATGTAGCAGACAGAATTTCAAGTAAACAGGAGATGTTATGAATCTACAACAACACAATATAAGCGACAATAATTTCGAGCAATGTATCAAATGTACCGTGTGTACCGTTTACTGCCCGGTGGCAGCCGTCAACTCGGATTACCCGGGTCCCAAGCAAGCGGGACCGGACGGGGAACGCCTGCGCTTGAAGAAATTCAATTTCTATGACGAATCTCTGAAATATTGCATTAATTGCAAGCGATGCGAGGTGGCATGCCCCTCGAACGTGAGAATAGGCGACATCATACAGTCCGCGCGCATCAAGTACAGCGAGAAGAAACCCACGCTACGCGACTTCATCCTAGCGAACACGGATCTGGTGGGGACGCTATCAACCCCGTTCGCCCCGATTGTAAACACCACGCTGGGATTAAAACCCGTGAAAGCCATCCTTGACAGCGTGATGAAGATCGACCACCGCCGCACGTTCCCGAAATACTCGTTCGGCACATTCGAGGGGTGGTACAAAAAACAGGCTGAAAAGCAAGCCGCCTACCCGAAGCAGGTCAGCTACTTCCACGGTTGTTACGCAAACTACAACAACCCGCAACTGGGAAAAGACCTCGTGAAAGTAATGAACGCTCTCGGCATCGGGGTACAATTGCTCGAGAAAGAAAAATGCTGCGGGGTCGCGTTAATTTCTAACGGCTTTATCAATCAGGCAAAAAAACAAGCCAAAACAAACATAGCTTCGATTCGAAAGTCCGTCATCGATAAAAACATTCCGGTGATAGCCACCTCGTCAACCTGCACGTTTACCATCAGGGACGAGTATCCCCATCTATTGGACGTCAAAAACGACGATGTCAGAGACCGGATAGAATTAGCCACACGCTACATCTATCGGTTACTTGGCCAAAAAGATTTGAAATTGAATTTCAAGCAAGGAACAAAACTTAAAGTAGCTTACCACACTCCTTGCCACATGGAGAAACTGGGTTGGTCTTATTATTCGATAGAACTGTTAAAACTTATCCCCAACATCGAATTAACCATTCTCGATTCACAATGTTGCGGGATAGCAGGAACTTACGGCTTCAAGAAAGAGAATTACAAGACCTCACAAGATATCGGTGCTTCCTTGTTCAATCAAATCGAAAGTTGCGGTATCGATATCGTTGCTACCGATTGCGAAACTTGTAAATGGCAAATCGAAATGTCCACGACCAAGCGGTGCGAACATCCTATATCAATATTAGCCAATGCTTTAGAATGATATAAATATTATCACCAGCGGGGTAAACTAATCTTTTTCAAAAAGAAATAAAAATAAAATCAAAAGAGAAACGTAATTTTATTGAAAATTATTTTGATTTAAAAATCAATATCCCTAATTTTGTTGTGAATTGAAAGAGATTAGTTGCGAAATAGAAAGGAAACGTTTTCGAATACATTCGATAAAAAAAACATTGAGAATTAAATACAATTGCAATGAATCAAAGAAAAAACATACTAAAATGCCCTATTTAGGGTTGCGATGAAACTTTTTAAGATTTATTACGTATAAAGGTGTGTCTAAATTAATAATTATAAAATAAAATCTAATAACATGTGGAACTTTTTGAAACCAGCGCCATTCAAAACCCAGTTACCCGAGGGTGAGATTGATTCTACGTACAAGCGCATGCGTTGGCAGGTATTCATCGGTATTTTCGTTGGATATGCCGGCTATTACATTGTGCGAAAGAACTTTTCAATGGCGATGCCATTTTTGACAGATCCTGACGGTCCTTACGGCTTCGAGAAAGGCTCGTTAAGTATCGTGTTAGCTCTAAACGCTGTTGCTTACGCCTTATCCAAGTTCTTGATGGGTAGTGTTTCCGACCGAAGCAACGCGCGCGTATTCCTACCTTTAGGATTGGTTCTAGCCGCGTTATCCATGATGTTCATGGCAGTCCCGATTGAACTATTCGGGGCGGGTACCATCTCCATCGTGATTATGGCGGTACTAAACTTCCTCGTGGGGTGGTTCAACGGAATGGGATGGCCTCCTTGCGGACGCGTGATGACACACTGGTTTTCCGTGAAGGAACGGGGCACGAAGATGTCTATCTGGAATTGCGCCCATAACGTGGGTGGCGCTCTTGTCGGCCCGATGGCCGTGTACGGAGCCATGTGGTTCGGTTCTTGGTTCTACGGGGCTGACAGCACAAAATACTTCATTATAGGTACTTACATATTCCCCGCGGCAGTAGCTTTGCTAATCGCTCTAATCGCTTACGTTATGATTCGCGACACGCCACAATCCTGCGGGTTGCCCACCATCGAGAAATGGCGTAACGATTACCCGAAAAATTATAGCGAGAAACAGGAAGAAGTCCTCACCACGAAAGAAATCTTCTTCAAATACGTGCTTAATAACAAAATGTTATGGTTCATCGCCATCGCTAACGCTTTCGTTTACATGGTTCGCTACGGTTGTCTTGACTGGGCTCCCACCTATTTGAAAGAGGCACAAGGCTACGATATCAAAGAAGCCGGATGGGCATATTTCGCTTACGAGTTTGCCGCTATACCGGGCACGCTTGTTTGTGGTTGGTTGAGTGACTACGTGTTCAAGGGGCGTCGGGCGATCACAACGATCATCTTCATGGCGCTTGTAGCGGTATTCATTTTCTTCTATTGGCATTTCTCCGACAACTATACAATCGTGACGCTATCTCTGATTGCCATCGGGTTCTTCATCTACGGACCGGTGATGCTTATCGGGGTGCAGGCTCTTGACCTTGCTCCCAAGAACGCGGCGGGAACATCTGCCGGGCTAACGGGTTTCTTCGGGTATTTCTTCGGAACCGCGATTCTGGCAAACGTCGTGATGGGTTATGTCTCTGAAAGTTCGTTCGGTTGGGATGGAACATTTATATTATTGCTGATAGCGTGCGCTTTATCAATAGTATTTGTCAGCTTTACTTACAAGGAAGAACAATATTTGGTTAACAACAAAAAGTAATAACAAACATGAAAAAGAAGCTCGTAACGAGTAGCGTTATCATTCTGGTAATGTTATTCTTCACCCCTTATATCTCCGCGCAAACCTATCGCGAGATCAAGGGATGGTCAAAAGAGATTAACGATCGCATTGAAACATTCTTGAACACGACCTTAACCATGAATACCCGCAAAGTTGCCGTGTTCGACGGGGACGGCACCGTGTTCGGGCAAGTTCCTCATTATCTGGCAGACGAAGCACTGTATCGTTACGCCGACAAATATTACAAGGGCAAGAATGACAAAGTGTCAAAGGAAAAAATGGCTATTTTGAACCGCATGGTGAAAAACGGCGACAACGTGGGTAAAGTGTACGTTGAAGACCGTGCCCATTTTCTCGCGGGAATGACTCCCGAAGCCGTGGCAACCTTGGGTTACGATTGTTACGTGGAATCATACCAAGGAAAATTCTACCCGGAAATGAAACAGCTTATCGCGAATTTGAAAGAATACGGATTTGAAGTATGGATATTGACAGCTTCTCCCGAGTTTTTATACCAAAAATTCTTATCAGAGGAATTGGGAATCCCTGACGTGAATATTCTCGGGATGAAGTCTGTCGTTGTCGACGGGGTGCTGACAAACGAAATCGTGCTGCCGATCCCGCAAGACGACGGGAAAGCCAATGTCATCCCGACATTTATCAAAACCCGCCCGCTGGTAGTGGGTGGCAATAGCCGCGGGGACATGGACATGCTGAATCAATCCTGCGGTTTAAAAATAGTGATCAACCCGGACGACAAAACCGTCCGCGGCGAGGAAGACGGTCCGATGCACGGTTACACGGTGAAAGGATACTGGGAAAAAGAGGGGGCGCTTATCGTGAACTGCAACGACACCAGAGATCCGAAAGTACGCTTCCACACGGGAGAATGGGGAATAAGAGAGAACGTGGCTAATCCGAAAAAGTAATTCCGAGAAGAATATAATTTGTATGAACTTAATTTAACATTGTTATGAAAAAAAGTTATTTATTGAACGTGTTAATGCTGTGTTGTGCCCTTTTCGTATGCACATCTACATGGGCTAAGGCCGAGAACGACCAAACCCCTGCCACAACTGAAGGGACTGCCCAAACAAATGACGGGGATCTTACTCAAAAAGTAAATAAACTCCTTTCACTACTACCGAAATTTTCCGGTTACATCCAAACCGGTTACAACTGGGGTGACAAAAACGGCGACAACAGATCATCTTTCCAATTGAAACGTATGCGTTTGATCATCGACAAGCAAGTGTCAAAAACATTTGACTTCCGCGCACAATTGGAATGTTTCTCCGGTTCTACCGACGGAACCGCTTACTCGAAGAAAGTAATCACGGTGATGGACGCGTTCATTAACGCGCATATCACGAAAGGACTACACTTCCGCGCGGGTCAATACTATTTGCCGCTTGGTTTCGAGAACTATGACATCTCTCCCGCGACATTGGAGACAGTGGATTTCTCTAATATTTGCTACCGCATGGTATGCCGCAATGCCGTTTCAACTCCCAACCTTATCGACTACGGTCGTGACCTCGGGATCATGGCTTACGGGGATTTCCTTCCGAGCAAAGACAAGAAATTCAACCACTTGAGCTATCAAGTATCTTTGAGCAACGGCTATCTTCCCACGTTGAACGACGACAACAAATCCAAAGACCTTGTAGGTCGTATCACCGTTCGTCCCATCGAGAAATTGCGTATCATCGGTTGCTACAACTGGGGTGAATACAAACAACTCAATGCAGGACAAGTAGTAGGAAATTATCAAGCCATGAACCGCGTTATCACCGGTGCTTGGTATTATGATCCGAACGGTCTTGACCTTCGTGCAGAGTACGGTCATATCAAGAGCGATGACGCTAATGTTGACGAAGACGGTTTCTACTTCCTCGCCGCCTACAAGATCGGTAAATTCTTGCCGGTAGCCCGTTTTGACATGTATCGCGACAAAACGAACAAGACTTCTGCCAACAACAAGGACAATTACCTGATCGGTTGTACTTACGAGCCTATCAAGGATGTTAAGTTCCAAGTGAATTACATCTTGTCCGACTACACGGATAAAGTTGACAAAGGCACGGGCAACAGTTTGCAAATCATGTGTTTGCTTAAATTCTAATATAAAGTAAACCTTTATTAATAACCTAAATATTTTTGATTATGAATAAGTTATTATTTGTTGTGGCATTGCTTTTAGCAAGTATGGCCGTAAACGCTCAACATCTTGGCTCCGAGTATCGCTTGAAGAAAGTTATTCCCGTGGCAGGACGTCAAGGAATTGCTATCGACAGCAACTATTACTATGTATCCGATACTAAAGTTCTTTACAAATACGATAAGCACGGTAATCTTATCATGAAGAACGATCAACCGTTCCAGAATCCCGAAATCGCCAACCACTTCGGTGATATCGACATTTATAACGGGGAAATCTATTGCGGTATCGAGAAATTCGAATACGGACGCGGTTACAACATCGCCGTATCTATCTATGACGCGGAAACGTTGAAATGGAAACGCGACCTGCCTTGGTCACCGGAATCGGGACAAGTAGAGGTATCAGGTCTTGCCGTTGACCGCGAGAAAAACATGGTTTGGATGTCTGACTGGGTGGATAGCCGTTACGTGTATTGCTACAGCCTTGAAACAGGACAATACTATACCAAGATGCAATGCCGCCCGACCCCGTACTGGTGTCAAGGTATTTTCATCGCTGACGGTAAAATGCTTTTCACCTCAGATGACGGTGAATCATTATACAATATTCCTGACAACATTTACATTGCCGACATCTCTGAAGTACACTTCACCGGATTGCAGGACGGAACTGAAGTTGTTAAGGACACCCCTTTCAGCGTGAAACTTGACAAAAAAGGGAAACCCGTAATGCGTACAGGCAAAATTGCCGGCGGAGCGAAAGCCGGAAGAGTTGAATTATTCCGCGAGATGAGTGATTTCCGCCGCGCCGGAGAGATCGAAGGTCTTTCTATCGACCCGGTAAATGACGACCTCGTGGTATTGAACAACCGTGGTACCCTGATCGTTCTCGGTATGTCACAAGGTCCGTTCAAAGATGAAGGTTACACCGGAGAAATTCACGAACTTTACATCTACGAAAAAGTAAAATAGTTTTCGGGTTCAATAATTTCAAACAACGGGAGACTGTCCGACACGCTCGGGCAGTTTCTTTTTTTTAGATTGTTGTAAATCAAGAATTATTTTATTTCGAATTTTGAAGATGCCTGATAGACACTTCAATATATTTTCAATATGAGTCATCCTGTATATTTTCACATCCGATAAATCCATCTGGATTGCTTTTCATTTTTTTATTATCACGAAGAATGAATAAAGCTTATAATTATTCTTTTCTGCTTACAAATATACGCTTTTTTGTAACAACAAAAAAGAAAGTGTGCTATATACAGGGCAAACGCGTCAAAACGCTTTTTGCCCGGTTCATAAAGTTGAGCTTTCAGCTCCTAAAGTTTATAAAGTTCATAAAGTAACGGGCGTCCTTCGGACAAGGTTTACCGGCAGCCATGCTGCCGTGGACAAAGCGCCCGCTAGGGTCAATAAACCTTATAAACCTTACGAACTTTATAAACTTTTAACTATAATGGCAAAAAGCGTTTTGACGCGTTTGCCCTATGCTGTTTTAGTACCGCTTATACAATGGAGTACCGGGGAGGATAGCCGGAGTCCGGAACGGAGTCAATCGTAAATCATACATCTTCAGTTATAAAGCCCACCTGATTCAGACACCACTCCGGCATCAATTCCGCATCAATTCCGTGTAGAACGCTATAGGAACCCTATAAGAACCCTATAGGAACGCTATATACAATAGCGTTCTTACAGGGAAGTAATAGCTGAATAAAAATATTTCACACGGAAGTGATGTGGAATTGATGCCCTATTCATCCTGATTCTTCGAGGGTTTTGCCACTTATCGCGGGAGTACTTGTTGATGAGTCCGGTCGTGATAAGTTAGTCCTTACCGGAATGAAACCGATAATTTCCGGCTTGATATATACTCGTTTAGACCTTCTGCAAGCCGCATTGGAAACGGTTTTTTAATATATCAAAAATCGAACGATTTACGATATGCAAAAATATGCCTTTTTTGTATATAAAAAAAGAAACTAACCTGTTTTTTTATTACTCATAATGAAATAATTATCGTTCTCGTCGAAATAACCATCTCTCATTTTTTTTGCATATCGTAAATCGTTGAATTGTTGATACACGGAAAACGCAACTTAACGATGTGTAGCGTGCTAAATATAAGAACAAAAAATGTATGTAGAGAGAATTACAATTATTGTTACTCTATTATTAATTGCAACAATAGGGGTAAAGGCGCAAGAAAAATGCCGGAACGGAGAAACGGAGGTTTCCGTGAATTTCCGTTGGGATCGGGCTGTTCTTGATTTCAATTACATGGGGACGGGAAAAACGTTTGCCGATCTGGCGGGATTAATCCGCCGCGTCGGTATCGCGAATATAGACACGATCGTGGTGGTGTCCTACTCCTCGCCGGAAGGGCGGTACGCTTACAACCTGAAACTGTCTGACCGACGGGCAATGGCGATGAACAAGTACCTCGCCCGGGAATACAGCGCCCTCGCGGAGCGGATCATGGTGAAGGCGGACGGGGAAGCGTGGCACCTCTTCCGTGCCAAGGTGCTGTTTGACAAAACACTGGACGAAAACACCCGCCGTGCCGTTCTGGCAATCATTGATTCAGACCTTCATCCCGACACGAAGAAACTACGACTCAAAGCGCTGGACGGGGGACGCCTGTACCACTACTTTATAAAAAACCACTTCGCCGACCTGCGGCGCTCGTTTATCCGCGTGATCTATTTCGCCGGCGAGCCGCCCGTACCGAGAAGCGGGCTTACCCCCGCGGTGGCGGCGGCGTTGCCCGTCCCGGTATTGACCCCGGTGACGTTCTCTCTGCCGGCAGCAACGGGAAAGGACGCGAGGGGGAAGAAAACGATCGTCGCGCTGAAAACCAATTTGCTCTACGACCTACTCACCGCCTTGAACGTCGAGATAGAGATTCCCATCGGCAAGCGCTTCTCCGTGGCGGTGGAGGACGTGTTCCCGTGGTGGAGCTGGGGACCGAACGACCGGAAATACTGCTTCCAGATGTGGGAAATGGGCGTGGAGCCGCGATGGTGGTTCCGGCGGACGGACGAACGGGAGGTGTTGAGCGGGCAATTCGTCGGGGTGTACGGGATGTCGGCGAAGTACGACATACAGTGGAACACGAAATGGTGTTACCAAGGCGAGTACTGGTCGGCGGGTGTCACCTACGGCTACGCCAAGAAGATCAGCCGCCGTTTCAACCTGGAGTTCTCCGCCTCGGCGGGATACGTGTCCGGCGACTACCGCCATTACGAGCCGAGCGGCGATTACGAGCACCTGTACCGCGACCGTTACAAGACGGGGCGGGTAGGTTATTTCGGGCTGACGAAACTGAAAGTGGCGTTGGTTTGCCCGATCAATATCCCCGTGAAGGGGAAGAAAGGAGGGACGGCGCTATGAAGAGGATAAATACACGGGTGACGGTTTTCCTGGCGGCGGTGCTGCTGCTGGCGGGAGGGTGCCACAGGCGTCCGCTGGAGGATGCCAGCAACTCGACGGCATTGCGGGTGGCGGTGAACATCAAGGCGATCATGAACGTGACGTGCGACATATACAACGAGAAAATACCGGTGCCCGCCATCGAGCCGGAAATGATGCGGGTGCTGTTCTACGACCCGGTGAGCAAGGCGATAGCGGCGGAAACGTACATTTCCGACATCACGTATGCCGAGGACGGCACCCGTTGCCTTGAAGGGGACATCAGCGTGCGCCCGGGGACATACGAGATGCTGATTTATAATTTCGACACCGAATCGACCATGATACGCAACGACGGGCGGTTCGCGACCATCGAGGCATACACCGACAGGGTGGCAGCGTCCATACAGAGCAATTTCGGGGGACGGGCGGACGAGGAGAGCTACATGGTCTACGAACCCGACCACCTGGTGGTGGCGCGCAGCGAGCGGGAAACCATCCCCTTCCACGAGGGGCTGCACGTGGTGAAGACGGATGCCGAGTCGATCGTGGAAACCTACTACCTGCAAATCAAAGTGGACGGCTTGCAGTACGTGTCGAGCGCCCGGGCGGTGCTGACGGGCATGGTACCCTCCAACCGATTTGGGCTTAACGAGTGCGCCACCTCGCCGCCCGCCACGCTCTATTTCACGCTGCGAAAGAGCGACGACAAGGGCGTCGATGTCCTCGCCACGGTGTTCAACACCTTCGGGCGTATCGACAAGCGCACGAATAACCTGTCGGTGACTTTCGACATCCGCACCACGGACGGACGCGTCGTGAAGCGCGATTTCGACATCACTCCCCTCTTCTCCAGCGAGGATTGCGTCAAGCGACACTGGCTGTTGCTGGAGGAAACAATCAAGATCGACCCTCCCGCCTCCGCGGGTGGCGGCTTCGACCCCACCGTGGACGACTGGGAAGACGAACACCACGATATAGAATTATAAATTATATATATAATTAAAATAGAACACAAAATGATGATTAACGTTAATGAATTGACAATGAAAAAAATGATTCTATTTGCAGCTGCCGCTTGTGTAGCACTCGCGAGCTGCGTGAAAAACGAGATTACCCCGGAAGGGGAAAGCGAAAGTAACGTACTTTCTTATCAAGCCGTAATAGGTAAGGCTGTTAGCCGTGCTCAAACGAATTACAAAAATGTACCTTTTGGTTCGTATGCTTTTTTCCTTGCAAATGGTAAGAATTGGGATACTGATAAAGCTACGGCAGAAATGTACATTAATAATGCAGCTATTTCTTATGATGAAAGTGGAAGTACACTCCAAGGCATAACATTTGCAGCGGATACTTGGCATGATACCACGACTGTTCATTATTGGCCGAAACAAGGTTCGTTGACATTTTTTGCTTATTCCCCGAAAACCCTTCCTACCGGAGCTTCCTTGACATGTACAAAGGATGATGGCATCAAAGTTACAGATTTCAATGTCAATACAATCTCCAATACCGATTTTATGGTTGCCGAAATTGCAAAAGATAGAACTGCTAATTCAACGACAGGTGGAACTACACTTGGAGGTGATAAGTCCTATTATCGTACAGGTGTTCCAACCTTGTTCAAGCATAAATTGACTCAAATCGGTTTTACCGTAAAAACTGATCGTGATTATACAAATGATCATGATGGAACTGCCAATAAAAAATATCAAGCAGGGGATAAAGTTATCAAACTAACAGGTATTACCATCGAAAAAGTAAAGAATATAGGAACATACACGCAAACCCCTACTGAAAGTTGGAGTGCCCAAACAGAAAGCGTAGATTACACGCATTTTAGCGGAAACCAAGCAGTTACTTCAACTGCAGTAACTGCAAAAAATGCTAACGCTCAAACAATCATGCTACCACAAACATTCAGTACTGACGACCAACTCGTGAAAATTACCTACACGATTACTACCTATACAAGTGAAAACGACTCTACAACCGAGACCGTCACTGAAACCAAGAAACTTAAAGAATTAGGGAATTGGGAGATAAATAAAAACATCACTTACGGGATTACAATTAATCTAGCAGGTACAGATGGTAGCGGCGTTATCCTTTGGGATCCGGCTGTTGAAGATTGGACGCCGACTGACAACGGTATTACTATTTAACCACCCATCAAAGACCACCCGTTGCGTTGGGGTATAACAACGCTACTACCATAGGTCGTGGGGAATTGACTCTCCCCACGGTCACACGAAAAAGATAAAGGATTTACCACCCCGGCGGGGTGAAACAAGAGAGGTAAAGATGAGAAAAAGGATAATCATACTGATGGCGGGGGTGAGTGCGGCGCTTGCCGGGTGCGTGAAGGAGGAGGCGGGCGGCAGCCTTGCCCCGGGAGAGATTTCCTACCGGGTGGTGCAGGGCAACACCGCACGGGCAGACATGACGGGAAAGACGGAGTACCCGAAGGAGGTGCCCTTCGCATCGTATGCTTACTTCTTGCCCGCGGGAAAAGCGTGGAACACCCACAAGGGCGACGCCGAGATGTATATCAACAACGCGAAAATCGAGCATGATGCAGGTAACAACAGCTGGCACGCCGCCACCACTTACTACTGGCCCAAGCAAGGCTCGTTGACGTTCTTCGCCTACTCGCCCGCGACGATTGCCTCGCACGGGGGATTCTCGCGCGGCAAAGAAGGCATCACCCTGACCGGGTGGAACGTCAACGCCAACTCCGGCGTTGACTTCATGGTGGCGGACATCGCCGCGGACAAGCGGGGAAACGAGGATAACTACGCGTACAACGGGGTGCCCACGCTGTTCCGCCACAAGCTGGCACGCGTCAGTGTGAAGGCGAGGTTGGACAATACTTACGACGGTAAAACCGTACGGCTGAAATCGGTAACACTAACCTACATCTATACCGAGGGAGATTACGCCAACAACAACTGGACGGGACAGCGCGACGCGAGATACATCGGGCAGTACAGCAACCAGACGGGGCAGCCCCTCACCGCGACAGCGGCAATAGACGCGGGCACCCAGAAACGGATCGTGATGCCCCAGGCGCTGGCGGCGAATGCCGGTTTCAATATCGCGTATGAGGTGACGACGGACGCCACCGGGGTAACCGAATCGTTCACGAAAGATATTTTGATAAAAAGCGTCACCCCGGCGTGGTACATGAACACGGACATCACCTACACGCTGATCATCAGCCTCGGCACCAACTACATCGAGTTCGACACGACGGTAACGGATTGGGTGGAACACGGCGGCACGGGTTTGACGATCGAGTGATTTTCATTGAAAGAGAGAGAACATGATAAACAAAGTGATCATACACGGGTTGATAGCATGGCTGGCGGCAGCAGCAGCCGGTTGCACCGACAACCGCGACGCCCGCGAGGAAGCGGTAGCACTTCGTTTCCGTGCCGTGCTGGAGCAGAACTCCCGGGGCGGGGCGGCGAACCCCTGTGCCTACCCGGCAGACATCCCCTTCGGGGTATGGGCGCTATCGTTGCCGGGGGACAGGAAGTGGGACGACCACGCCGACCGGGCGGAAATGTTCCTCGACGACTGTCGCGCGACGTGGAGCGGGGAGGCGTGGACGACGGACACCCCGTGCCACTGGCCTCCCGACAAGCGGCGTGCCACGTTCTTCGCTTATTCCCCCTGCAGCTTTCCCGCCGTGTTCTCGACGGAGCGGGGCATCGAGTTCAAGGGCTTCGACTTGGCAACGGACACCGCCGACCTGATGTTCGCCGGACCGATAGCCGACCGGTCGGGAGGAACGTCGGGAGGAACGGTACAGGTGCCCTTCGCGAGGGCGCTGTGCGCCGTGGACTTCCGGGTGCAAACGCCGGTGCCGGAAGGTACCGTCATCCGCCTGCGGCGGCTCGCCCTCGAGGGGGTGGCGTTCAAGGGGGACTTCCGCTCGCTGCCCGAACCGGCGTGGAGCGTGACGGGCGACACGGGAGAGGCGGTGTTCTTCGAGGGCGACCTGACGCTGGACGAGACGGAACAAGCGGCGGGAAAGCCGCTGTTCATGCTACCGCAGCGGGCGCGGGTGACCGTGAAAGCGACCTGCGACATCGAGCACGGCGGCAACGCGACCACCGGGCGGGAATTGAAAACCGACGCCGTGCTGACGTGGGGATGCGGGAAACGCCGCGGCTACACCCTGAAAGTGACCCCGGACACTCTGGTATTCACAACTGACATATTAAAGCCATGAAACGCGAACTTTTATACATACTCGCGGGAGGAATCCTGCTAGCCGCCTGCTCGAGGGACGCGGATGAACCGACGAGAAGGGAACTGAGTTTCACCACCGGGCTCACCGACAGCACCGGAGCCGCACCGACGAATACCCCGGCGGCGAGAGGGACGGACGGGACTCCCGTCACCGGCGCCGGACTGAAGACCGAGGGCAACACCTTTGCCGTTTACTCGGAATACTCGCTCGGCAGCCAACCAGTGCAAACGTTCGACAACCAACCGCAAGCGGTAACCTACGCGGGCGGCGGGTGGACATACGCCCCGAAAAAGGCGTGGGTCAACTCGGCGAACTACAAGTTCCGGGCATACTACCCCTCCACCGCCGCGGTGGAAGGCACCACCTCGAGCGCCAACCTGCTGACGGTGGAATACAATATCGCCCGCGACAATTTCGACCTGCTGGTGGCTTACGCCGAACGGTATCCCGCCGCCGAAGGATACGGCGCCGTCACGATGCCATTCAAGCATGCCCTCGCGGCACTCCGCTTCGAGATCAAGTACGACGACGACGTAAACACCACCGACCGGGTGACCAAGGCATACTTGCGGGACATCTGCGTGGTCGGGCTCATGACGTTCGGCGGTACTCCCTCCGACCGCATCGTCTGGTACAAATCGTACTCCGACACCGAGCCGCGCTACACGTGGGAAGGGGTGAAAGAGTTCGGCGCGGGTAATACCCGCAAAGCAACCGTCTACGACGGGGAGGGCATCGTGTTCGCCATCCCGCAAGCGGTAGGGGAAAAGACCACCGCCTTCCACTTCCTCACCGAGGCGGAAGGCAATACCCCCCACGTGGCATATATCCCGGCGGTGACATGGGAACCGGGAAAGGTGTACACCTACACGATCACGCTTAGCGGCTCCGCGCTACACGTGGCGGTCAGCATAAAAGAGTGGAAAACCATCCGTTCGAACGCGGATATATACATATAATTCCAGCACGATGAAGAGATTGAAAAACAAGATACTATCATGGGGCACCGCGATGCTTCTACTCGCCGGGGCAGGCTGCGGGGACAACGGCACGGCATTGCCCTCCCCCGGGAACGAGGGTGCCCGCAACGCCTCCCTGGCAATCGCGATAGGCAGAAGCGCGTCCCGCGCGGCAAAAGACGGGGACGCGATGAAAAACTTGACCGTGTTGCTCGCGAACGGCACCTCGATCGCGGCACGCGACATATCGAACCCGGAAGCCGCCTCCCGAACGGTGACGTTCGAGAACCTCTCGCGAGGTCCTTACACGCTTTACATCGTTGCCAACGCCCCGGAGGGGTTAGACCTCTCGACGACGGCGTACGCTCCCGGGGCAACACTGCCCGCCGAGTTTGCCGATCGGCTGCTTGCCGCGCTATCGGGTACCGCGTCTCCCTCGTACGACGACACCGGGGGGATGCCCCTGACACTGGTGAAGGAAATCATGGTAGTTCCCGGCACGAACAACGTGTCCGCCGAACTGGAACGGGTGGTGGGACGATTCAGCGTTTCCATCCATAACCACGCGGACAATAAAACGCTTTGCATCCGGGAGGTGAGGCTGTCCGACTTTAACGCGAGTAGCGGCTACCTCTTTAACCGCGACAACACGATACCGCCCGGCAATACTTACCGGGCATTCCCGGCGGCGGCGGGGGTAATCGCCATCCCGGAACACGGTAGCGCAAACGCTTTTGACGAGTACCTTTACGAGAACAAAGCCCCTGCCTACGAAATGGCAATCGAGGGAGCGATTTTCGAGGGGACGATGGCTACCCCGGTGACATATAGTGTCAACAAAACTATCGGCAGCAACGAAACATCCATTAGCAACACGAATAACACGTACGTCATCCGCAGCTATTCGGATGACTCTTATTACCTCTACATGAACGGGACGACATTATCGGCAAAAGTACCCGCCAACGACAATGAATTAATCAACGACAAGAATTACCATTGGCAATTTTCAGGAACGAGTTCGGGCACGATAAAAAATGTCGGGACGGGACGCTATATCACGATATCGGATGGCACATTAAGTACCGGAACGAGCGGTTCGACTTTCAATTTCGGGATTTCTTACGGTATTTATTTTAGAGCAAGCGCAGGGAGAACACGTTATTTTATCAACCGGGACGGAACGAACATTAATACAACAAGTAGAAGTAATAATAATCCCCCAAACAATAATAACAACTGTCGCTGGTACCTGTGCCTATACACCGAAACCGAAGCATGGCAAGACGGCAACGGCACCCTCGCAAACCCGCTAAAAGACTTTTCCACCACCATCCCGATCAATTACCTCACCCCCTCCGGGGCGACGGTGCCACTGGAATACATTTACCGGAACGAGCATGTTCACACGACGGTGAACGTTTTCTACAACGAGAACTACGGCATATTCAACCTCGAGGTGATCCCGTGGGAAAAGAAAACAGCCGAAATTACATTCGATTAAAAAACACGATACCATGAAAAGATTATCCGTATACTGCATCCTGCTGATTGCCGCGCTGGCGGGTTGTTCCCGCGAAACGATAGACGTGCCGGGAGAGAAAGCCGCCCCCCTGGTGATCAGCTTCGGGAGCGAGAGCAACGTCACCGTCCTGTCGCGCAGCACGCTGGGCGACTACCCGGAGAACCGGGTTCACAACATCTACATCGCCGTGTTCAACAGCGAGGGGCAAAAGGTGTACACCCACTTTTTCGACGCCGACAACCTGAAAGCGAAAGCCGCCGACGTGGAGAGCGCAACGGATGCCTGCTGGTACGTTTCGAACACCACCGATGCCTCGAATAGCCGGACGACGGGGTGCATCAAGATTCCCGTCAACCCGGGCACGGGATACACTCTCTACGGCATCTCCAACCTGGACGCCGACATGGTGAACGTCAGCAGCGACCGGCTGGGTGCCGAGATCACCGCGGAGGCAGACCTCAAGGACTTCGTCGTCACGCTGAACCAGAACGTCATCTCGCGGAACGGGTATTTCCCCATGAGCGGGGTGGTCGACGGCGTAACCGTGGACAATTCCGGCTACATTAAAGCGGACGGCAATACAGCCAACTTGCAACTGCGCCGGATGGACGCGAAAGTGCGTTTCGTGTTCCAAACGGGCACAACGCCCGATGCCAACGGACAGGTGATCAAAAGCTTCACGCCCGGGCAGTGGAAGGTGGTAAACATCCCGCGCAAAACGTACGTCCTACCCTACGCGGAACGGGGCATAACGGCAACCGCAGGGTATGATGCCGGCACTACTGCCGACGACTTCTTCGCGAGCAACGCGGTACAATTCGAGAAATTCCCCACGGAAACGCGAAGCGAGTTCTCGTTCTACATGCTCGAGAACCGGATGACGCCGAAAAAGACCGCCGCGAAGTTCGCCGACCGCGACCGCCAAGTGAAGACGGCAGAGGGATTGAACGGGGAATGGGAGTACGCGAACGACCTGTCCACGTACGTCGTGGTCACCGGGCGGGTGGAGATGGACCTGGTGAACGATGACGCCGGGCAAACACTGGGCGGAGAGGTACAATACATCATCCACCTCGGGGACTTCGGGACGAACGGCAGCCCCAACGACTTCAGCACGCACCGCAACACCTCGTACACCTACACCGTGACCGTCAACAGCGTCAACAACATCCGGGTGGAGGTAGACACCGAAACAACTGAAAACCAACCGGGAGCGACCGGAACCATCACCATAGCCAAAGAAGAAATAGCGCTTTGCGACGCCCACTACGTCGCCAAAACGCTCACCTTCCACGCCAAGCATATCACCGACGACCTGACGTGGTACGTCAAGACCCCTTTCTGCGACGGGAAACCGCAGCTCATCGAGGGAGAGGACGTCCCCACGGGACTGGACTACAAGTGGTGCCACTTCCGCCTGAACGAGAAAAACACCGCCGGGAACTATTACGAGAACAGGCGCCGGAAATACACCCCGGACGCCTACGACGCCGTCACTAACCCCGGCGGGGAAATGGATATCATAACGCTGGTAAAGTACATCAAAGCCCAAAAGAAACTCTACGACGACCCGCTACGGCGAGACGAGAGTGCGTTCGACAACACCCCCGAGGCGGACGGGGGACCGAAAATCTGCCTCACGGTACACGTCGACGAGTACTATTACGACGCCCACCCCATCACGGGCGAAAAGCGCACCACGCTGTGGAAAGAATTCGTCAACCAACCCGACCGCATGATGCACATCCTCTGTAACTCGAACATCAGCAAGGACCAAGAAAGCCGCTCCACGGGCAGCGTGGTCACCATCCAGCAGAAATCCATACAGTCGATATTCGATACCCGGGTGAGCAACACCTCGTTCTCCACGGCATGGGGCATGGAGCATAAGGATGAATACCCGGATATATGGACGTACGGGAAAGGGGTACAGATAAATAGTTCCGGGGTTGTTTCACCTTCCGAAAACAGGGGAAACAACGAGCTTTACAACGGTCGCCTGAACACGATGAGAGAGTGGGGACTGGTTAACGCCAACGGCACAACCTTCGATACCGAGGTTCCATGGGATCGTTACATGGCAGTAGAGGTGGAAAACGACATCCCCGAGTTGTCGGACGAGTACCGCTACTTGCGCTACTCCTGCATGACACGCAACCGGGACAACAACGGCAACGGGAAAATCGACCAGGATGAAGTACGATGGTACCTGGCTTCCATCCGGCAACTCGTCGGCGTGTGGATCGGTGCCGACGTGATCGACCATGACGGACGATTGTACAACCGCACGGCAACCGAAATGGACAGTAACGACGAAGGCGTGTGGCGGCAACATATCATTTCAAGTACCGCGTACGCGGACAACAGCAACAACCCCACCGTTGTCTGGGGCGAAGAGGGATCCGCCACCGGCGACCTAGGAGGTTCGTACGTGTGGTCAAACAAAAAAGTTACCCGATGGAGTGTCCGTTGCGTACGCAATCTCGGTACCGCGAACGAAACGAAAACCGAGGGCTACGATTTGACAGAAACCCCCAACGATTACATCGACGTCACCGAAAACACGGACGGGAGTTACACGTTTGACAACATCAACCTCAACCAGACCGCGATGCGCTATTACACCTCGCGCGAACTGGATTATGACGACGAGTTGTCGGAACAGAACCGGGTGTACAAAAAATTCGAGGCGGCACCGTCAGCCAGCGCGAAAACGTTCGGGGCAACAAACTTCCAAAACATGAATGACGCGGTTTCCAAACAATCGACCAACCCCTATTGCCCCCCGGGATACCGGTTGCCCAACCAACGGGAATTGACCCTGATGAGGTACTATATTCCCGCGAATTTCTGGTCAGGCACCCCGTTTACCCGCACGTATTACTCGATGGGAAGTTTAACCGACGGGAAATACAAAGGCAAAACCAACAGAACCGGGTACGGGTATAGCGGTGGAAACATATTCCTCGATCAAGGCAGCACGACGACCACCGTCCGCTGCGTCAAGGATATCTATTCCGCGGATTGAAAATCTATTAAAAACAACCTATAATACACGATTTATGAATAAAAGAGAATTAGCAGCACTAGTAGCGGAACGAGCGGGTATCGCCAAAGGCGACGCCGCAAAAGCCGTGCAAGCCATGATCGAATGCATGACCGAAACACTGCAAGCGGGAGGACGGATAACGTTAATGGGATTCGGTTCGTTCTTCCCGTACGAACGCCCTCCCAGAACAACTTACAACCTGTACACGAAGGAGATGCAACACCTTGACGCCCGGAAAGTAGTCAAATTCAGACCCACTTTCCAGAAGCGGTGAGGTATCTCCTTGTGCTCTCCCGGGAGAGCACAAGGAGATAGCGGGCTTACAAATACCAATCACAGCACCCTAGAACGGGTAGCCGATAGCCAGATGGAACGCCAACCCGTCCTTAAATTTGGAAATATTGTAATATCCCGGTTTATCGGGATTCTTGTAAGGGGTATGCAAAGCAACACCCAAATCCCCGCGGATAACGATAAAACCGATGTCATAGCGCAACCCGCAACCTGTTCCCAGTGCAATCTCGTTCAGCAAGCCCGCCAGCTTGAATTCTCCCCCCGGACGCTTGGGGTCATTCCGCAACAACCACACGTTACCGGCATCCAAGAAAATTGCCCCGTTCAGGCTTCCCGCTATTTTAAAGCGCAACTCGATATTTCCTTCCAGTTTTATATCCCCGGTCTGGTCGAGATATGCCGTCTTGTTATCACTTTTCTGGTGATAGCTACCCGGCCCGATGGAACGAATCGTGAAAGCCCGGATGCTGTTGGCTCCCCCGATATAAAATTGCTCGCTATACGGCATCACGCTTGAATTGCCGTAAGCGTACCCGAGCCCTCCCATGAAACGAGTGGCGATCAACGAATTTTCGGTCAGTTTCCGGTAAACAATAATCTCGGAAGTACCTTTCAGAAACTGGGAATAGGTGTTACCGAATATCGTTTTCCCCTCTCCCTTGTGATTCCCCGACAAGTACTGTATCACGGACAACAAGTTTCCCGCCGACATGATCATATTTTGCCAGTACAACCGGTTCGGGTTACGGGAAGTCCCCTGTCGGTCATACGTGTAGGTGTATGCCATCGAGGGTATAAACTGATTCTTGAAACTCATCGCTATTGCCGGATTATTATCCATCGTTTCGTCAAATTCCTTTGAAGTCCGCAACAAATGGGTATAACTGAGCTTCAACGGGGTGATCGTGTGATACTTCCGGTAGGAAGACTGGAAATCATAACTGAATGATCCCGTGAATGAAATCATCCGGAAAAATGTATGACGGTTCAGGAAATCCACTCCGATTTGGAAATGCGTGCGTTCGGGAAAATCTTTCGTGCTTTTCAAGAAATTGGGAACCAACAAGCGAGGTACCGACAAACCGATATTCACGCCCAACTCGTAGGAATTGATTAATCCGGATTTCGAGTTGCCTTGCTTGTTACCGACCTCCCACTCGTATGCCCCGTTCAACTTGAAAGACAGATTCTCTCCTCCCCGGAACAGGTTTTTGTTGGTGATACCGAGAGTCAGTCCCGGTCCCAGCAAGTTGTTGGATTTCGAGGATACGTCCACCTCTACCTCGGTTTCGATCGGTAAATCGTACACCGCGTTAATTCCAAAATTCAATTTGCCGAATCCGTCCGTCCTTGCCGTGTCCGCACGGGTGACGTTCAGATTCGTGTATTTAAAAATCCCCAAACGGGCAAGGCTTGTCTGCGTGCGATTCTGCCGTCGGAAAGAGTAAATATCTCCCGGCAATAAATACATCGAACGAGCCAGCACTTTGGGTTTTACACCCAACGGTTTCGTGTATTTTACATTTATCTCTTTGTAAGCTAGCGAATCGGTCGTTTCCGACTCATCGGGTTCCTCCAGCACCAGTTCTACACTCCCGATCTTGTAAGGTTGCAACGCGACAACCGGAACACCATGTTTCAAGGCGATACGAACATCAGCCACCCGCTTTTCCCGTGTCGTGTCGGCAAGAAACTCGATATAGTCCGATTGGAAATAATAGTAACCGTTGTTCCTCAACAATTGGGTGATACGCTCCCGCTCGTCTTCCATCGAGTAAACACTGTATTCAGCCCCTTTTGTCAAAAGGCAACGCTGTTTCCTCCTCTGCAACAAACTATCCATGCGTCCTTTCCATCCCCAGAACTCGATATTGCCAAACATATACGGTTCGGGTACACGCACGTGATAGCTGATTTTCGCTTTCTTGGGATTGCGCTTGTTGGGGATGATCTCGTAACTCGTTTCCACCCCGAAATACCCGTAATCCCGGGCAGCGTTCTCCACCGCTTTCAAGCGCAATTCCGGTTGCACGTCGCTAATCAATACCGGTTTCTTCGCCAACTTCTTGTACAACCAGTGTTTCAGACCTTTCTCTTTTTTGATGTTCCAATTGTACACCCACAGACCGATGGGGAAAGGCGAACGCACGTACGGGGCGAACAACGGGTTGTTGGGGGGATAGGACATCGGGTTGGAAATCGCGGAACTCTGCGCCCCTTGCAACTTGACTCCTTCCGCCGTTTCTATTTTCATTTTTTTCACCCCGGTGTACAACACTTCACCTTCCGTCAGTTTTTTGGTCTGCGAACAAGACGCGCCCAACAGTAGCAAAGCTACCGTCACGGGTATATATATTCTATTTATCAGACTTTTCATTTTCTATTCGCCGTGTTTCTTTCTTTTCCACTTTCGTTTTCTTCTTTCGCCGGAATATATCCCGGAATTTCTGGTAATTCTTCCGTAACACCACACCGATACCGGTTTGAGTGACTTCGCCCTCCAACACGCTCTCGTAACCCGTGTGCCGGAATATTTTAAGGAAGAAATTGGGATTCTTCCCAAACAGGTATTCCACAGCAATATCATCGACCAGATTCTCCTCCACGCCCCCAGCTGCCGGATCAT
Source organism: uncultured Butyricimonas sp. (assembly GCF_959596855.1). Classification (NCBI taxonomy): domain Bacteria; kingdom Pseudomonadati; phylum Bacteroidota; class Bacteroidia; order Bacteroidales; family Odoribacteraceae; genus Butyricimonas; species uncultured Butyricimonas sp. The sequence goes on along the minus strand of NZ_CAUFYA010000015.1, from coordinate 34,421 downwards.
TATCCGTGGATATACGTCCCCCGACTTTCACCCGAACCCGGTTATTGAACAGCCGTTTCGAGAATTGGTAGGAGTAATCCGTCTTCTTCGACTCGCCCGCCTCCGATACCTGATTGTATGTATTGATGCCGAAAGTCAAATCCATGTTCTTCAAATGTTTTCTCGACCATTGATTCAACTCCCGTTCCACGAAATTATTGATCGCGTTATCGGAAGCGTTTGATTTGGCTACCGTACCGGGTCCCGAGTAAGACCCGTATATCATCATATTCATCGCCTCTCTGGATCTTTCTTCGGGAGTCATCGCCGCCAACTGGTTCTGTATCGTGATATCCCCCTCGGCGGCAAGGTCGAAAGTGATATCCGGCTTCTCCAACGTGTTGGTAATCCGTATTATCGCCTTGAAATTCACCAGACGGGATTTCTGGCTATCATCCGTGACACTCGCGGAGATCGTTTCTGCCGCCATAATATTCAGTGTCGGGTTGGCAATATCTCCTGTCCATTCCACGTAATTGCCATCCTGTATCTTGAAATCTTTCTGCCCGATCACCGGCAAGCCGTAAGACACGATTCCGCTAGACAGCACGTAGCGCCCCACGAGGCGACTCTCTCCCACCGGACTCAGCGTGTAGGTCAAACTCCCTCCCCCGTTGATGGAAACCCGGTTCTGCCCGTTAGCGGACAACAACACGTTCAAACTTACCAGCGGGGCGATATTCACGGACATCAACAAGTCCAGACTGACCGCGCGGATTTGCTTCAGTTGGTCATCCTCCGCCACTTCCGTACTATCCCGGAAAGACACGAAACGCACGAGATCAACACTCCGGTCGGTCACGGACAAAGGAGCGGACTTCAACGTGTAGTACACTTCGCTGTTATCCAACAGATTAATATTTCCCCGAATCTTCAACGCGTCTAACATTCCTTTCAAGGTTGCCGACACGTCGACAAACAATTTCCCGTAAACCATTGTTTCGTCGTTTTCCTGCACCTTCATCGCTTGGAAATTACGAGCCGTGACGGATGCATCCATCTCGATACTGGAGAATGAAGCAAAGTTCACGTCCCCCTGCAATTCCAGTCGTTGCTTATTCGGGGCAATCAGCCCGAAATGATTAAATTTCAATAAATTATTCCGAATCGTGATGGTAGAGGTATCTATCTTGAAGGTCGTTCCCACCGGAAGCGCTTCCACTTCTCCCTCTCTGAAACTCAAATTGCCGTCAATCAAAGGTTGGCTCATATTCCCCTTGATACGGAACGCTCCGACCATATCCCCGCCCAGACGAATCATCCCCGGCGGCGTGAAGGCTCCTGCCACCCGTAGCGGTAATTTCGGTATCCCTATATTCAAATCCATGTTCTGATCATCCGGTCCGGTCATCATCTTGCCCCGCGCCAATAGAGCCTGTTGCCCGTCCACGGCAAGGGTAAAATCGACATCATGCTCGGTCTGTCGCGACAAGCGGTATTTTATACCCATATCCAAGTTCCCGATCCGCTCCTGTTGATAATTAAATTCATTTATCGTGATATTTCCACCCACGTCGATCACCTTGTTTTTACTGTGCATCTGTAAATCAACGCCCAGCATACCGGACATATCCGGGATAAAACTCAACACATCGGAGATATGCCCCAGATCAATACCTTTTATATCCACGACCAATGATTCCGGTTCCCGGTTCGCTCCTTCCTCCGACACCAACCGGATACGCTTGTCCCCGTTCAACAACTGCAAGTTTGCCGCCGGAATTTCGCCTTGTTTCAGACGAACAAAGTTTCCCCGGTTCACTTGCCAAGACACGTATCCCAACACCAACGGGTCCGGGGATATACTCACGCTGACAGCACTGTCCTGAAAAGCGATATTCGCCCCGATGTTAAAGATCTCTCCGTCTTTATTCTCCCGTTCCCGCAATCTCACGTTTACCTGATCGTGTTCCACCGAGCCTTCCGCGGTCAATTGCGACAATGCTTTCAATTGATTTTTTGCCCCGAACACGTTCACCCCGTAGCGTAAAGCCACGCCTTGACCGTGAGCGTTCATGAACACGCTATCAATCACGAAACCCTCGATGTCCAACCCGAAAACCCCGGCATCCATCTTGAAGTGGGACTCGGTATCCGTCCCCAGTTCTATACCTACACGCTTGAAGCGCATCCCGTTATTCTTCAGGTAACTGTTTAATATGTTCTTTTGGGCAGCATCGATTGTCAAACTGAAATCCGGCAACACCTCCCCCAATTGTTCCATATTAAAATCGTGTATTTCCAGTTGTCCGGCAAGCAGTTCTCCCGCTTTGGCAAATTGCCGAGCCAATAAATAACCGTTCCCTTTCCCGTTAAACTTCACGCTCAAATCTCCAGCGTCCACGTTCAATCGGGTACGATTGTCCTCCCCGGCGAACGATATATTTAAATCCCCCAACTGCCGGGTTCCGACATCTTTCAAAACGATATCCGTGAAATCGGCTTTTAGAGCGGAAGTACTGTCCGTGTTCAATTCTCCCTGCAACGTCAATCCCAGAGAGAACGCCAGTTCTTCTGGCATAAAATGCAATCCTTTCAAGTCCGCGTTCCGGATATCACTTTCAATCTTTGCCTCGTATCCCTTGTCGCCGGCGGTAAGCTGGAATTTCATATCCATATCCAACTCTTTATTACCACTTGCCAAAGCCCCGTTCAGCACACCCTCTTTCAACACGGCATTCAACGTGATATCTTTATAATCGTAACCATTGTATTGCAATAATGCCAAAGCTAAATTCACTTTGCCCGCCGCCGTTTTCAAATCCAATCCTTTCCCCGAGGCGGAAAGCGTGGCGGAAACCATTCCCAATGAATCCTTCGGCATAAATTCATTCAACGCGAACTCCCGCAAACGAACTCCCGCATAATAGGAATTATCTTTCATCCCGTAACCGGCGACCATATTCAGACTTCCTTGTCGGGGGCTAACTCCCACTTTGACTCTCGCAGTCTGATCCGCCATATGTAAATCGGCATTCAACTTCAAATTATCCGGCACAACCACGCCTGCCTCCTCCCCGTCGCCCAAGAACGGCGCGAAAAAACGCCCGTTCCGAACAGTCAACGATACCCGGTAATCCGCGACCATCTGTTCCATATCGGTAATAGAAGAAACTTTTCCGCTACTTTCCAACAAAAAATCATTTCCGGCACCCACGTTCAGGTGTTCGACATTCAATCGCTCGATCTCCCCATTCAATAATCCGGCAAGCGAAAACGTTTTATCCTGTAAAAAAGATTCCATTAATTTATTCGTGTCCGGCATAAACAAAAGTATATCCTTCCCCCCTATCGTACCGTTTATCGACAAGCGCAAAGGAGTATTCATCCCGAATCCGGTAAGCCCGCTAGCCGCTTGCACGTTCATCCCTAACCGGCTATAAGCCGTTTTCAATGACAGATTGGAAACGTTAGACTTATCGCTCCCGACATTTACCCGACAGGATAAATTCCGCAAATCAAGCCCGTTCCCTTCTTTCAACTGCAATCGCTGCACGATAGCCGCTATCTCCGTTCCCCGGTTAAACACGCTGTCCACTTGCAATGAAAGAGCCGATACCCGTATCGCCTCCGGAAATCTTTCCTCTGCCACACTTATTCCGCGAGGCTTCATTAAAAAACGACTATCCGCCAACTCGACCTTCCCGGCATGTACTACCCACGGCATACTCCCCGTGGAATCCTGTACCGCGTCCTCCCCGCCCGAAGTGGCATCCGCGAGCGTCAGCACCTCACAATATCCCCGTACCAATAGTATGGAATCCAGATTTATCGTCTGTTCCCCAAGATGTATCTCCGCTTCCCTCAAGCGTCCTTCGCCCACTCCTGCGCGGATTTGTCCCATGGGCAACCCGTCCATCACGCAGTCGACACTATCCAACAGCAACTCGCCCACCCGGAACTTCCAACGTGCCGGCTCTCCCGGCTGTGTGGTGTCCGGCTCACTTTCACCCAAGTTCATGAAAACCGTTCCGCCATGCAAGGAAACCGTAGGAATGTCAGCCTCTTGCTTCGCCAGATTCAACCTGTCCATACGAAGATTCAGTTCATGGAGTGCCACTTTCATTTTCATTCCCGAAAGCGTATCCCCGAAGTTCACTGCCGCATTCTCTATCACCAACCGTCGCACTTCAATCTCCTTCTTCAACAATTTCGATAAAGCGACATTTACTTGAATCAGGTCAGCACTCAGCATCGTGTCCCGCTCCGTCTTTCCAAAATAAATTCTTTCCACGGCCAAGTCTAACGGGAATTTCAACAGTACACGCCCCACGGAAAGTTTCATACCCATGTTACGCTCCACGTATTGCTCCGCCTTTCCCGTCACGAAATTCTGTATACCGGGAATGTACAAAAGAATCATAACAAGCACTACCAAGGTGAAAAGCCCCAGTATAACCCTGAATATATATTTTAATATCCTACGTAAAATCTTCATTCTATCTTCATTTCGAAGGTTGTAAACCAATTGCAAAACTACAATTATTTCTTCAAATCCCACGGGTAACACGGAAAACTCCTTCCACATGCCCCCCACCACTCCCGCAAAACAGAATGTAAATTTTACGCATGAAACTTGTTTCGTGTTACGAAAACAGAACAAAAACACGATGGGGGGCAAAAAAACATTTCACCATTCAACACTCAATGTATCAATATATTATCCCAAACACCCCCGAACAGGTGTTTTTTTCTCCGTTTTTTTTCGTAATTTTGCAGACTGGGTAGGTAGGATTTTGTATTGAGTTGAAACCTATCATTTACAAACATAAATTATTACTTATGTCACTTAAAAGAAATGTTCTTGATTTAAGGAAGAGAAAAGAGATTGTTCTTCAAGGTGGTGGCGAAGAGGCTATTAAGAAGCAAGCTGCAATGGGAAAGTTGACAGCCCGGGAGCGTATTGAAGCAATACTCGACAAAGATTCTTTCCACGAGTACGACATGTTCGTTGAGCATCAGTCAAAAGATTTTGATATGGATAAAAAGGTTCTGCATGGTGATGGTGTTATCATCGGAACCGGTACTATTTATGGAGAACCCGTGTGTATCTATGCCCAAGACTTCACTGTTGCCGGTGGTTCATTAGGCTTGATGCATGCCCGCAAGATCACCAAAATCATGGACCACGCTCTGAAAATGAGAGTGCCCTTGATCGGGATCAACGACTCGGGAGGTGCTCGTATTCAAGAAGGAGTTGACTCTCTGGCAGGATACGGGGAAATCTTCTTCCGTAACACGCAGGCATCCGGAGTTATTCCTCAATTATCCGTCATTCTCGGTCCTTGCGCGGGAGGTGCCGTGTATTCACCCGCTTTGACTGACTTCGTGTTCGTGGTGGACAACATCTCGAAAATGTTTATCACGGGACCGGAAGTGGTGAAAACCGTACTCGGTGAAGTGGTAACGATGGAAGAACTCGGGGGTGCCAGAGTGCACAGTGAAGTCAGCGGTAACGCCCATTTCTTCGCACACTCGGAGTACGAATGTTTCGAACAGATCAAAAAACTATTGACCTTTATCCCGTGGAGTAACGAGGCGAAAGCCAAACCGTTCCCCTCCAAACCGCCGAAACCGGAGTACAAAATCGAAAAGATTGTTCCCGCCGATCCCACTCAACCTTACGACGTGAGAGATATTATCCGGGCGGTTGCCGATGACTCGGACTTCCTTGAAATACAACAGGAATTTGCCAAAAATATCGTGGTCGGATTCGGACGTATCGACGGAGAAACTATCGGTTTCGTGGCAAATCAACCTTCCGTGTTAGCGGGAGTACTGGATTGCGATTCATCGGATAAAGCGGGACGTTTCATCCGCTTCTGTGACGCATTCAATATCCCGATCGTGACCTTCGAAGATATGCCGGGTTACTTGCCGGGCGTGGAACAAGAACACATGGGTGTTATCCGTCATGGGGCAAAAGTGCTTTACGCGTATAGCGAGGCGACCGTACCCAAGATTACCGTGATCCTGCGGAAAGCGTACGGCGGAGGTTACATCGCCATGAACTCGCGCCACTTGAAAGCAGACTTCATGTTCGCATGGCCGACAGCAGAGATTGCCGTAATGGGACCGGAAGGAGCCGCTAACATTATCTTCAAGAAAGAGATCATGTCAGCAGAGAATCCGGAGGAAATGCGCAAGATCAAAGTTGCCGAATATCGCGAGAAATTCGCTAACCCCTATGTGGCTGCATCCAAAGGGTACATTGATTCTGTCATCGAACCCGAGGAAACCCGGAAAATTTTGAAACACTCTATCGAGGTATCCAGCAATAAGTCGGTATTAACCCCGGCAAAGAAACATGGTATTCCTCCATTTTAATCTTAAATTATACCACGAATGAGTACACCAAAATATGACTTATTAGAAATTGACGGCTTACAATACAAAACCCAATTCACGGAGAAATTTATCAACCGCAAGAAATGGGAAAAACCCGACCCGGGAGCCGTCCTCACGTACATACCCGGTTCTATTATCGACATGTACGTGAAAGAAGGTCAGGAAGTGAAAGCCGGAGACTTATTATGCCTCCTGCAAGCCATGAAAATGCATAACAAAATTCTGGCCCCTATAAGCGGAACTGTCGTTAAAATCCATGTAAATAAAGGCGACAAAATTCCCAAAGACGCTTTAATGTTTGAAATAAAATAACCTTCAAAGGCTGCCCTTTCGGCAGCCTTTGCTTACTAAACGAATATGAGTTTCTTTAAAGCTATAAACATCGTCAAGACATATGCCAATCACAAGGCGCTGGATGATGTTTCCATCAATATCCCGGAAGGCTCGATTTACGGATTACTAGGTCCGAACGGAGCCGGGAAAACCTCATTAATCCGTATCATCAATCAAATCACCGCTCCTGATTCGGGCGAAATCTATTTCCGGGGTGAACATCTGAAACCATCTGACGTCAATCGCATCGGTTATCTTCCGGAAGAGCGAGGACTCTACAAGAAGATGAAAGTCGGAGAACAAGCCGTCTATCTGGCTCGTTTAAAAGGAATCAGCAAAAGTGATTCCATTACCCGATTGAAAATGTGGTTCGAGAAATTCGGCATAGAGGCTTGGTGGGACAAAAAGGTAGAAGAACTCTCCAAAGGAATGGCGCAGAAGGTGCAGTTTATCACAACCGTGTTACATGAACCGGAGTTGCTGATATTCGACGAGCCTTTCAGCGGGTTTGACCCGATCAACGTGGAATTATTGAAAAAGGAGATATTGGAACTTCGCAAAAAAGGAACGACAATCATCTTTTCCACTCACAACATGGGATCAGTCGAAGAGATTTGCAGCCATATCGCTCTCATTAACAAATCCCGGAAAATCATCGAAGGCCCGATTAACCAGATTCGGGAAAAATATGCCAGCAATACCTATCAATTAAGTTGTCGCTACAACCCGGAATTTAACCCGGAACTCGTTGTCGGCTCGGAATTCGAGGTAGTATCCCAGCGTGTCGAAGATGAACGCCAAGATATTATCTTACAACAGAACACGTATTGTTCGGCAAATACTCTCCTGTCCAGAGTGCTGCCGAAAGCGGACATAATCTCTTACCAGAAGATTATTCCCAGCATGAACGATATTTTCATCAAACTGGTTAAAGAACAATAGAATATTAAGCTATAATAATTCAAATTGAAGCTTGTGAATGATTCTTCATTTTCAATTTTCAATTTTCAATTTTCAATTAAAATGAACAAGATATTCATCATCATAAGCCGGGAGTTCTCCACAAGGGTACGTAAAAAAACATTTCTGGTCGTTACCATTTTCGTCCCGATCCTGTTCGCGTTGTTTTACGCATTCCTGATGTGGATGCTATTGCGTGACGACACGCAAAAGAGAACGATAGCCGTGATCAACGAATCGAGTCTCGAAACCCCATTCCAGAAGATTAATAACACGACTTTCCAATACATTGACCATGACATACCGGAAAGCGATTATGCCGAGTTTCTGAAAAAGAATGACTATTACGCCATTACCAGAGTGCCGGCAAACGTTATGACTCATGCCGAAATTCCGGTATTCTCGACATCACAGGTACCCATGGAATTAAAAAATGAACTGGCCGCACAGCTACGACAGAATATCGAGAGTATCAAGCGAGCCGAAGTCATAGCCAAAAGTCAGGTACCTAACCTTGAACAAGAATTGGACGCGGCAAAGACACCTGTATTAGTCAGAACCTTGTTAGTCACGGATAAAGGAGATACGAAAGAGGGTTCTTCGGAAATCACTTCCATTATCGGGTTAGTGGCAGGAATGATTATCTATTTCTTTGTCTTCATGTACGCTTCCCAAGTCATGAAAGGCGTCATTGAAGAAAAGACGAACCGTATCATTGAAGTTCTCGTTTCTTCCGTGAAACCATTCCAATTCTTGTTGGGAAAAATCATCGGTGTTGCCGCCGTGGGACTTGTGCAATTTCTGATCTGGATTGTTCTCGGCGGAATAATTATGATCGCGTTTCAAGCGTTGTTTATGCCCAACTTGGACTTGGAAGCATTGAAAAACGCAAGTGACCTCACGATGTTCGCACAGAGTTCCGAGATAAACACGGAACAGTTAGCCGTGATTCAGAATCTGGCAAAGACGATCGATCCCGCGTTTATCATGAAATTCCTTGCAGCATTCCTTTTCTATTTTATCGGGGGATACTTACTCTACGCGTCACTCTTCGCCGCGATCGGTGCAGCAGTGGATAACGAAACCGATTCCCAACAATTCATGACACCGCTCTCTATCATATTGGTAGTAGCCCTTTATATCGGTGTCGCTGCCATGAAAAGCCCCGAATCGCCCATGGTATTCTGGAGTTCTCTTATCCCGTTCACTTCCCCGGTAGTGATGCTCGTGCGCATCCCGTTCGGGGTCCCGGCATGGGAGATCGCTACTTCCATGGGATTACTGGTTGCTTCCTTCCTGTTCTTCACATGGCTATCGGGCAAGATATACCGGGTAGGTATCCTGATGTACGGGAAAAAGGTCACGTGGAAAGAACTTTACAAATGGCTTAAATACAAGGCATAAAAAAAAGCGGCTCCCGCCGCTTTTTTTATTTTATCAAATCTTATGGATTACCATTCCTGAACGCAACTTCGGCTCAAACCAAGTTGTCTTCGGGGGCATAATATTCCCGGTATCGGCAATATTAATCAATTGCTCCATAGACACAGGATATAAAGCGAAAGCCACTTTCATCTCTCCATTGTCAACACGACGCTTCAATTCACCCAACCCACGGATACCACCAACGAAATCAATCCGTTTGGAAGTACGCAAATCCTGAATGTCAAGGATGTCAGCCAACACGTGATTAGAAAGAATCGTTACGTCCAATACTCCGATCGGATCGTTATCATCGTAGCTTCCGGGTTTAGCGGTCAATTTATACCATCTTCCATCCAAATACATGCTGAATTCATGCAATTTAGCCGGGTGGTAAATCTCCGTACCCATATCTTCAACCGTGAAATGTTCACCCAATTTAGCCATCAATTGCTCCTCGGTCAAACCGTTCAGATCTTTCACCACGCGGTTGTAATCGATAATTTTCAATTGATGATCCGGGAAATGAACAGCCATGAAGAAGTTATACTCTTCTGTTCCGTTGTGGTTCGGGTTCTTAGCGCTGAATTCGGCACCGATACGAGCGGCAGCAGCCGTTCTGTGGTGTCCGTCCGCAACATAAGTGTAAGGCACTTTGGTGGCGAACAATTCTTCCAGACGCTTGTTCGTATCCGGGCAGTTGATAGCCCAGAAATGATGACCGAAACCGTCTTCTGCCACGAAATCGTAGTCAGCTTTCCGGCTCTTCACGATATCCTCAACGATAGCATCGATTTCCGGTACAGCCTTGTAAGCGAAGAACACAGGCTCCAAATTAGCTTTCACGTAACGGGTCAGAATCATACGATCCTCTTCCTTGTCGGGACGAGTCAACTCGTGTTTCTTGATAATACCGTTCACGTAATCCTCGCAAGCAGCACATCCCACGATACCGTATTGTGTTCTTCCGTCCATGGTTTGGGCGTAGATATAGAATTTTGCGTCCTCATCTTGTACTAACCATCCCTTGTCTTGGAACATATTGAAGTTCTCAACACTCTTGTTATAAACTGTTTCGGAATGAATATCCGTTCCAGCGGGACAGTCGATTTCGGCTCTGGTCACATGTAATAATGAACGAGGTTTACCGGCTGCCATTTGTGCAGCTTCTTCCGAGTTCATCACGTCATAAGGCAGACAAGCCAACTCCTCGCAAATTTCTTGAGAGGGAGTACGCAATCCTTTAAATGGTTTTACTATTGCCATATATTGATTTTAGATTTATGATTTATGATTTACGATTCAAGACACAAAAACATTTCAATCTAAAATCGCAAATCATAAATCTAAAATTAATTTATTTGTTTACTCTGAATTTCTCGTCGCCTTTCTCGATGAAGTTCACGATTTGGCGAGCGGCAGCCAATCCGGCATTCACATTAGCCTCTTCGGTCTGAGCACCCATCTTTTTCGGGGTAGCGAAGAAACGACCTTCAAACTTGTTGAAGCAATCGCAATCCGGAGCGATATCGGTGATATAGTGGAAATCAGCTCTTTCTTCCATCAATTTACCCAAACCTTCCTCATCGATAACCTCTTTACGAGCGGTGTTTACCAACACGGCACCCTTCGGCATATTCTTTAACAAATCATAGTTGATAGATTTCTTGGTTTGTTCCGTTGCCGGGATATGCAAAGAGATATATTGACACATACCATACATTTCTTCAGCAGAATGTAACGGGGTAGCACCGGCAGCCTTGATTTGTTCGTCCGTCATGAACGGGTCGAAAGCGTACACTTCCATACCGAAACCGCGAGCGATACGACCCACATTCTGTCCCACGTTTCCATAAGCGTGGATACCGATTTTCTTCCCCTTCAACTCAGAACCTGACTTACCGTTGAAGAAGTTACGAGCCATGTAAACCATCATACCGAAAGCCAACTCAGCCACTGCGTTTGAGTTTTGTCCCGGGGTATTCATAGCTACCACGTTATGAGCGGTACAAGCAGCCAAGTCGATATTGTCAAATCCGGCACCTGCACGAACGATCACTTTCAATTTCTTGGCAGCCTCGATAACTTCTTTTGTAGCTTTGTCCGAACGGATGATCATGGCGTCAACGTCAGCCACGGCAGCGATCAACTCGTCTTGAGAAGTATATTTTTCTAATAATACCAATTCGTACCCCTGAGCCTCTACGATCTCACGAATCCCGTTTACAGCAACCGGAGCAAACGGTTTATCTGTTGCAATTAATACTTTAGTCATGATATTTCAATTTTTGATGTAAAAAAAAGATTTACGATTTTAGATTTCGAGCACAGCGAAAGCAATGCTCGTAAATCCGAAATCGTAAATCAATAAATTATTTAATGTGAGCAGCTTCAAATTCTTGCATTGCAGCAACCAAAGCTTTCACGTCCTCGATAGTACAAGCGTTGTAAGTAGAAGCACGGAATCCGCCTACTGAACGGTGTCCCTTGATTCCCACGATATTCTTTGATTTAGTGAAATCCAAGAATTCTTTCTCCAATGACTCGTATCCTTCTCTCAACAAGAAAGGAATGTTCATTCTTGAACGAGAACCTTCTTTCACAACCGGACGGAACATCTTGCTTCTTTCCAATTCGTTATAGATCATATCAGCTCTCTCGATAGCCAATTTCTCCATAGCTTTCACGCCACCCATTTCTTTAACCCATTTCAAGGTTTCTTTTACCCCGAAAATGTTCACGCAAGGAGGAGTGTTGTACATAGATTCTTTATCCACGTGAGTTTTGTATCTCAACATGGTCGGGATCATTCTGTCTGCAACAACGTTGTTAGCCAAGAAATCATTGTTGATGATCACGAAAGTAACTCCGGCAGGTCCGAGGTTCTTCTGGCAACCGCCATAGATCATAGCATATTTAGACACGTCAACCGGACGGCTGCAGATGTCTGATGACATATCACAGATTAAAGGCACCGGAGAAGTCGGATCATAGAAAATTTCCGTACCGCGGATCGTGTTGTTGGAAGTGATGTGCATGTAATCCACGTCTGAAGGGATCGTGAATTCGGGATAATAAGTAAATCCATCTGCCTCAGAAGAAGCAACAATTTCTACATCTCCCCACATTTTAGCCTCCTTAATAGCAGCGGTTGACCAAGTACCGGTGTTCACATAAGCAGCTTTCTTCTTGAAGAAGTTGAACGGGATCATGCAGAATTGCATGCTGGCGCCACCACCCAAGAAAATTACGGAATATCCTTCCGGGATGCTCAATACTTCTTTGAATAAAGCTACAGCTTCGTCATACACAGCTTGAAAATCAGAAGAACGGTGAGACACTTCCAAAATAGATTGTCCCGTGTTACCAAACTCAAGCACAGCTTTTGATACATTTTCCAATGTAGAATCCGGCAATTTACAAGGTCCGGCATTAAAAATGTGTTTTCTCATCTCTAAAATATTTAATAGATAATTAATACTAAAATCTTGTTTATAATCACGTTGCAAAGATGCAAAATAAGTCGGTATAAAAGACTTTTTTCCGTAATTTTTATTCGCATTCGTTATTCGCTTGATATCAACAACTTCCGCCTTTCCGAAAACGTTTTTATACCTTCAAAGACAAAAGCACCCGTTTGCGGGTGCTTTGTTATCGTTCAGCTCAAAAGCACCCGACTAAAAGAACGGGGTTTTGACGATTTTCGCTTTTAAAGCTTTATTTCTTACACGGATGAAAATCTCGGTATCCAGCTTGTGGAAACCGCTCTTCACGTATCCCGTACCGATTGACTTGCCTGTCAACGGGGAAACAGTACCCGAGCAAACCACCCCGATCTCGTTTCCTTCCGCGTCCTCGATCACGTATCCCTGACGAGCGATACCCTTATCCAGCACCTCGAACGGTTTCATGTAGCGGGCAGGCTTGTCATTTTTCATTTTTTCATGGTACGCGCGGTTGATGAAATCATTTCCCGGTACAAACTTCGTGATCCAACCTAATCCGGCTTCAATCGGAGAGTGTTCGTCATCAATTTCATGCCCGTACAAGCAGAAACCGGCTTCCAAACGCAAAGTGTCGCGAGCACCTAAACCACAAGGCTTAATACCGAACTCTGCGCCTGCCTCGAATACGGCATTCCAGATTTTCTCGGCGTCTTTCACGTAAGCGTAAATCTCGCAACCGCCTGCTCCGGTATATCCGGTCGTGGAAAAAATTACTTTGTCTACCCCGGCAAACGGAATTTCTTGGAAAGTATAATATTCCATATCCACCACGTCAGCGGAAGTCAATTTTTGCATTGCTTTCAATGCTAACGGTCCTTGAACGGCAAGTTGACAGATATTCTCGGAAGCGTTCTCCAAATCCGTATCCAAGTTCATACCTAACTCTTTCGCCCATTTGGTACACCATGCCCAATCCTTATCGATATTCGCGGCATTCACCACCAACAAATACTTTTCAGCACTGAAACGATACACCAGCAAATCGTCCACGATACCACCCGTTTCGTTCGGGAAGCAACTGTATTGCACTTTACCGTCAGAAAGAGCGGCCACATCATTGGACGTAAGTTTCTGCACCAACTCGAAAGCCTTCGGACCTTTTACCCAAAATTCTCCCATGTGAGAAACATCGAACACGCCCAATTTCTCGCGTACGGTATTATGCTCGTCCTTGATACCCGTGTATTCTATCGGCATATTGTAACCGGCAAACGGAGCCATTCTTGCTCCCAACGCCTCATGAAAATGTGTAAATGGAGTAGTCTTCATCATTATTTATCGCTTAAATATTCATTATATTATTATACTATTAACTATAACGCTCCGCAAAGTTATAACTTTTATTCATCCCGCCCACCCTTTCTTTAAAAATATTACTTCTTATGAAAAAAGTTATGCATAACCACACATATTATCCTTTCTTCCAAAAACTTATATCCCGTATCCAAGCGAAGTAAACAAATTTTGCAAACGATTTAATATTATTTTTCTCCACAGATACCTTAACGAATCATTTGATGATTTATTTGCATTGTCAGCAAAAATGATTACTTTTGCTAAATAACCAGTAATTAGAAACAACAAAGACCATGATAATTAAAGTAACAGAACAAAATGGCATCACCTTCGCCGAATTTACAGAAGAAGTGACTCGCTTCACTCTTGCGTTGTCAGAAGATGTTAAGTCTGAACTAAGACCTTATTTGAATAATCCCAGTTGTCGAATGATATTCGATTTCAGCCATATAGAATTCGTGGACAGTAGCGCCATCGGTACGGTCATCGCTCTTTTCAAAACAGCTAAAAGTGTCGGTTCCAACTTGAAACTTTGCAACCTATCCCCGGATGTTTTGAAGATATTCGAACTTCTACACCTGCAAGTCATTTTCGACATCACGGGAACACGAGAAAGTTGCGTAGCTTCCTACGCTCAATAAGAAACTTAAAGACCGTCTAAATTATCGAGGACGGTCTTTAAGTTTTTAGAAACTCCCAAAAGTTAACAATTTCCATCATGAATGACACCTTGCCAACAAGGAGATAAAATATCTTGACAATGTTCGTAGACCGAACGAATAATATGAATTCCCTTCTCCTCGTTTATCCGGATACTTTTTCCCACGGCAATCATATCTTCCAACGACGGATTCCCGCTATTATTCACGGAAGTTGCATGTTCCCCGTTATACCCTGCACGGCAAAGAGTTAAATCATATGCCGGAGCCAATGTCCAAATCCCATCCCTACATATAAAACTAAAATTCTTCGCATGATCATCCTTATTTGAGGTCAATACATTAAAAACCATACGACGAAACATCTCATCAACCGCTTTTGAGTCTTGCGTTAAATACCCCGTAAGATGTAATAATATTTTGTAATCCAATTTCGGTAACAAAATAGATTCATTCAATAAAGCACCTGCCGTAGCAACGTGCAGGCGTTCCCCATTCTCAATATCAAAACGCATGGATGCAAAATACTTTCCCTCTAAAAGTTTAAAATCAGGTATTTCAATACCACATCGCCTTGCTGCCAAATTATATTTATATTCCGTTTTCCCCATGTCCGCGGGATCGTAGATATGCCTGAATTTGACAAGCCAAACCCCATCCGCATCCCGATACAAGCATTTAGGTCTACATCCCCCGGAATTACCACTATTAAAATAGAGAACCTCTTCCCCCTCGTCTGTCTTTTCACCTAAAACAGCCAACGCCAATTCTTGTAACTCATCTAATTCCGGCAATGTTTTATCCTCACCAATATAAGATTCAGGAACATAAGACAAGGCTCCCATGCCCGTACGTCCGACAATACTTAATCTTTGTAATGGCGTTAAAGTTGAATCATCAATCTTTTCTTTTCTCAGAATACGATTTAACAAATATCGACCATAACCATCAGGCAAACTATCTTCAAATATCCCGAAATTCCCATAAAAAGGCTCAGGTGACGCGATAAATAAATCCGGCTTTAAAGGCAAGTCCAAAGGAGATATGGAGAAACCGGATACCAACCAATTTTTATCATATTGAAAAGCACAACGTCTCCTGTCAGGAGTCAAAGTCAATTCGCCTACTTTCCTGTCGCGATACATAACCGTGAGCTTGTCAACTAATTTCATCTCGTCCCCTTTTTCTGTTTCTATTCTGATTTATCGTATCAAGTTCCTGCATCGTGCTGTATTTCGGTTCCCCAAGCAGAGCCTTAATCTCTTCCGTGTATCCAAGCGCTTTACAAAGTGCTACATAAGATTCCAATGAAATTTTATGCACATTCTCAAATTTCACAATTGTAGCTAATGGCACCCCACTCATCTCCGAAAGCAGTTTGCGGGAATAATTCTTCTCTAACCGCCTCTTCTTCATATTCCGCGCTAAAATTTGCAAAAGTTCTTCTATCGAAACCAAATCAAAATCATATATAACTTTCATTATTATAACTTTTATATCTCAATTTGATATTTAATATATACTATTATATCTATTACAAATATAGGAAACATTACTCATTCTTCAATCATTCACTACCTGAAATTCCTTCATTTTTAACTTTCAATTCTCTATTTTCAATTAAAAACCCGAAAAGACTTTTCAAGAGCATGTCGTTTCCTCACAAATCGCCTAAAACCTACTGTAATCCCAAGGTAATACTACCTCTACCTACTTACAGAAAACTTACACCACTCTTATATCCCCGGTGTCTAACGATGACACAAGGATAGAATAACCGCCTTATAAGCAAGTAGAGGTAGTATTACGTTAGGATTACCACGGGTTCTCGAATATTTTCCCAAAACACGCTCAGAAATCCAATCATTAAATAAAAAGATTGCCGCCCAAAAATTTTACTTTTTAGGCGGCCTTCAGAACCATTCCGGAATTTCCCGAAACGAATTAATCTACCACAAACTAATTAACACTATCAACCTTTCAACGAACGATTGATTAAAAACATCAAATAATCGTAATGAGCCTTCGTATCCGCATTACCGGACCCTTGGCGTTTTTTTACCTGTTCTATTACTTTCAAATAAAGATTATACCACAAATGATTCGGATTATCGACAGCCATATTCTCCACCAGCCAGCGACTTCCGAATCCGGCAACTTCCGGCATCCGGTTACTTTGTTTACCATTCAACGATTCGACAGATTCATGCAACACGTTCTGAGACTTCGCATAATAACGGGAAGCATTTTCACGATTACCATTGATATCAACAGTATTCCGCACATTGGTCAAGAAAGCCACTTGCAAAATTCTTTCGGTTTCTGTCAAATTGCGTCCCTTTATGGTCGGCTCCCAAATCATCTTGTACAAATCTTCCAAATACTCTTCCGGGGTATAATTACCCTTGTCCCGGTAAGCCACCAGTGAAATACGGCGAGTACTGAACAAATCTGTTTCTTCATCCGCCTTACTCAAGAAATCTTTCAGTATCTGACGAGCCCGGGAACCGTCGAATTCCAAATTCTCCACCACTTCCGGACGATCTATCCAATCTATATCTTTCAATTGCCCGATCACGAATTTCAACGAATTCTTCTGTACCTCTTTCGGAACAGCAACAAAAGTTGAAACCGGATCACCGACATAATGCTGATTCAGATAAAACCCTCCCAAATTCATGAACACGTTAAAGATATAGCGCTTATAATAATAACCCACGTAACGATATACCATATTACGATACGTGTAATCGATATCTTCTTTGTCCAACCATTGGTTCATATTCTCCATCAGGTATTTCAGATTCCGAATCCCGTAAGTACTTGCTTTAATGGCGTCATCACCCAAATCTTCAGGCAAGGAAGTCGGATCGAACATCGTCAACGTGTAAGGTTCCGGGTCAAAACGATACATCGGATCTCCCACCTTTTCCGCGATCCACTTTTCTACCACCTTTTGTTCGTCTTCAAGTGTCTTTACGTCAAACACGGGTTGATATGCCACTTTCACGGCATGATAGTCTGCCACCCCCAGTCTTTCCGGAATCAAGACAACATCTTTGTCTCCCGGTTGAGCCACATAATTATAGCCCATGTTATCCATGATAGAAGGGGTTATACCGTATTTCCGGGTAAAAGAAGCAGAACGCAGGGAATCGGTCGGGTAAGCATGAGATGCCGGCAAGTTATGAGCGAAACCCAGAATATGTCCTACTTCATGTACAATCATCCCCTTCAAACCTTCTCCATATTTCTCCAACGGCAATTTCATCGTGCGGACGGCCTCATCACATGAAGCTGTCTGAACAAAACGTTTTAAGTTCACCCGCCTCAACATATCATGAAATATCTCGATAGACGCGTTCATCACTTGCCCCGACCGCGGATCTACCCAACGAGGAGCCGTCTTGAAACTTTCCACCCCGATCGGGGCATAACGAATACACAAGAATTTCATGTTATCCGGATCAAAAGTCGTATCATTAACCGGGAAAGCCTTCACTTGAAGCACATTTTTAAAACCGATCGCCGCGAAAGCCTTATTCCATTCTTCAATTCCGGCTTTGATATATTCGCTCCAACCTTCGGGGAAATTATTATCCACGTAGAACACAATCGGCTTCTCCGGTTCCACTAATTCTCCACTTTTATATTTCGCCACATCTTTCGGTTGTATATCCCAACGTGTCATATAGTGCGTAACCCGGGAACCATCGACTTTAGTCGTCATATTCTCCCGTTCGGTCGTCGTCACGTTTACGCGAGGATCCCCTAAACGGGGTCTCATCAACTGTTCCTCTCCCGGTAAAATAAGTAATGTCCGGTTTAACTTCACCGTCACCGGTTCATCCTGCACGACCAGATATTGACCGTTTACCAACAAATTCTGAGTATAGGTTTCAGTTGAAATAATCGAAATATTATCCTCGAAAGCCTTGATATCATCCAAACGAGTCAACTCTTCTTTCAACTTCACATCTCTCTGACCGTCCCCCAGTTCATCCACACGTTTCCCCTCGTCAGCAAAAGGAGTCAAATCATTATTCTGTTTCAAGAAAAAATCCGTCATATCCACCACTACGGCAGTACTGTCCGGACTATAAGCCTCTACTTTAAAAGCATACCGGATCGGTGGTTGAGTACTTTTACGAACAGCTTCCCGCATACCTTCCTCGGGCGAATCGGTAAGCATCGGATTCGTTCCCCACTTACGCGTAATCTCATGCATTTGCAGGGTAGAATCTCGCAGCGTGAAAGCGATATGCAAGGGATCGTTGATCATCTGCCCGACAGCCCCGTTACCATTGTCACTGGTTTCGACGAAAGTCGTTCCCAACAAGTATTCCCGTCCCAACAGGGATAAAGGATACTCGAAATATAGTTTCCCCCCGACTTGATGAAGCGTGATCAATCCTTTTACCGTTTTTATTTTCTTTCCTTTAAACAATTTCTCGTACTTCGTTTCCGGCTCTTGTTGCACGTTCTCTTTCGTCGCTTTCTTCTTCCGGTTCTTCGCGACTATATCCGCCGGATTCACCTGAATAAAGAATGCCAATAGGATTATTGATAGTATAAAACCTTTATTCATATCTTCTATTTATAAATTATATCGTTCATTAAAACTTCATTACCGGGCATTTCTAAAATCTTCAATCATCTCGAGCAGATAAGAATAATGAAGATTCGTTTCCCTGTCAGCTGTCCCGACTTTTTGCCTTAACAGGTTCTCAACATGTTGTAACAACAGGTAATAGAGATGTTGCGAATTATCATGAGCCACGTTATACACACCATAATGCAGACCGAATCCGGCAACGTCCTCCATATGTCGGCATCTTTCGCCCGACATACATATCCTTTCGCCTGCAAACATCGGTTCTCGGGACTGCCGCTCCGACTCTGCCTTGTAAGCAGGAGCCAATCGGGCAAACAACCCGTTTAGTACAACTTGTTGCAGATAACGTTCGGATTGTTTTGGTTTTCTTCCCTTTAACGTCGATTCCCACACCCCGGCATAAAGGTCATCCAAATATTCTTTCGGGGTATAGGCATCCGGTTCCCGATAAGCACAAAGAGATACCCGTTTGGTATTTAATAATGCCCCCGCGAAAAAATTAATAACATCCTGTGATTTTGGTGCTCCCACGTGCAGATTGCCAGTATACGAGAAATCATCCAACCACTCCAAGTTCTTCAAATGTTTCAACAGAAAAAGAAAGTTACGTTTCTGAATATCTTTCGGCACAACTTGAAAACTCGGCATAGGATCACCCACGAAACGTTCCGTCAGGTAAACACCCCCGACATTCATGTAAGCGTTGTACAAATATCCCCGACATTGGTAGACTATCTCGTCATAGATATGCATCCGGTAAGAATAATCCTTATCCCGCGGCTGCATCCACTCATTCAAATGATTCAGAATATATTTTAGATTAGCCATTCCATAATCACCCGCTTTCACGGCATCGTCACCCAGATCTTCCGTCAAAGCACTGGGATCATAGACACCGCGAATTTGTTGTTTCCCGTAACGATACATCGGATCACCCGCTTTTTCAGCAATCCAGTCTTGTACAACTTTATTTTCTTCTTCCATCGTCGTAGCGTCGGGCACCGGCTGGTAATTAACCTTAATCGCGTAATAATCATACACGCCCAGTTCCGGCGGTGTTAAACGCACTCCTTTATCCCCCGGTTGCGCCACATAATTATACCGGGCATAATCCATGATAGAAGGTGTAGTCCCGTATTTTGCCGTAAAAGTAGCAGAACGAAGCGAATCTACCGGAATGGAAAAAGAAGATGCCATATTGTGCATCAATCCCAAACAATGTCCCACTTCATGAGCCACGATGTAACGCATACTTTCATACAGCACGTCATCAGGCTGTTTCACGGTTCTTACCCGTTCGTCCACCTGTGCAGTCTGCACGAAACGCATATCGTTTATCAACCGGATGACATCATGATAAATATAAACAGAAGCGTTAATTATCTCACCTGTTCTCGGATCTGTCCACGAGGGTCCCATCCCGTTAGCGATACTGATCGGGGCATAGCGGATACAACTGTATTTCAAGTTATCCGGGTCAAATTCGGGGTCGTCTGTCGGGAAATCACGACTAACCATCACGTTTTTCAAACCGATTTCTTCAAATGCCTTGTTCCATTCCCGAATCCCGGCATGCACGGCAGCTTTCCAATCTTCCGGAAACCCGTTGTCCACGTAAAACACGATCGGTTTTACAGGCTCCACCAATTCACCCCGCTTGTAGGCTTCCATATCTTCAGGCTCCACTCGCCAACGGTTCATCAAAAAAGTATATCTGGAACCGTCTGTTTCCGTTGTCATATTTTCTTTCACGGAATAGAAAAGCCCTACCCTTGGATCGGCCAATCGCCCGCGCATAAGATCTTTCTCCGGGAGCAGGATCATCGAACGGTTCATTTTTACCGTTACGGCAGTTTTTACACTCTTCCCCGTTACCGGTGACATTAGGCTTTGATCATAAGAAAGTGAAGATATCACGGCAATATTATCCTCAAAAGCCTTGATGTCATCAATATAAGAAACTTCCCGGTTAAAAGTAGCCCTTCGCTTCAACTTCCCGTAACCGGTAGAGCGACTATACGGATCAAAAGGAGTCAAACGAGCATCATCAGCTAGAAATAACCAAGTCATATCAAACACGACTGCCGTACTGTCCGCATTGTAAGCCATGATTTCCATCGCTTTAAGCACAGGTGGAATATTACTGTTCCGAATCGCCCGATTGTACGATTCCTGATCTGTATCACTATATACTTGAAGTACGGACGGCAGACTTATCTGTACCAATTCAATCTTCTTATCCCTCTTTTGAAACGCTATATGCAAAGGATCCGTGGGTTTCTGACCGATAATGGCATTTCCGTTGTCACTAATCTCCACCACGGTCGAACCCAACAGAAATTCTCTTTTCAGCAGAGTCAAAGGAAATTCAAAATAGACCTTATCTTCAAATTTGTGAAGCGTGATCATTCCCTCGCGAGTCACGTACTTTTTCCCTTCAAAAAGCTGGTCATATTTGCTCTCCTTCTTCTGCTCCACACACTCATCCTTCCCTTTCTTTTTCCGTCTTTCGGCTTGTACCTCCACAACATCCGTCAACAGAAAAGAAAACAAACAGAATAGAACTAAAAGGAAATTCTTATTCATATATCTTGTTTTAGAATGCATCACTTATTCTTTAAAAATCCCTCGATCTGTGACAACAAATAAGCATAATGTCCCCGAGTCTCACAAGTCCCGTTGTTTTTGTTCTCTTTCATCAGATTTTGTATTTTCAATAACATCTGATGTAAAAGATGCTGATTATTATCATTCGATACATTCGCCACGTACTGGATAAAGTCATACCCGAACCTGCCATTCAAGTTTTGTTGAAATTCCATCTCGTTCGAGAAGCGATCAAAATTCGCAGTTTTCATACTCATTGCTTTCCTCTCTGACACCCCCTCGATCATTTCCCGAATCCGGTAGTCCGGCAACCCGGCGTGACCGCCACAAGAACAACTGTATGCCGGACGGGATTTAGCCAATACCATATCTGCCATAGTCTTCCTTCCCGATGCCGGATTCACGTCACGAATCAAGGAATTCACGATTTCAGTTTGTAGGATACGTTCCGATTCGGTCGGGTCCTTTCCCCTGATTGTCGATGCCCATATCATATTGTAAAGATCATCCAAGTATTCTTTCGGGGAATACGCTTTCGGGTCCCGATACACACCCAGCGCCAGACGTTTGGTTGTTACCAACGAACCGGCAAAAGCTTTCAGTAATAAACGGGCGTTCGAACCGTCAAACTCCAAATTCTTCACCACGTCGGGACTATCCAGCCACTCCATGTCTTTCAACTCGTTAATAACGAAACGTAAAGCCCGTCTTTGCACCTCTTTAGGAACAACTTGATAAGTTTTATAAGGATCACCGACATAATGTTCATTAATATAGAATCCTCCAACATTCACCAGAGCGGTATAGATATATTGAGAATACTGGTTACAGATTTCACGGTAAATATTATCCCTGTAAGTGTAATCTTTATCCTGACTATCCATCCAGTTATTGAGATTTTTGAGAATATATTTCAAATTCCGGATACCATATTCACCCGCTTTCACGGCATCATCACCCAAATCCTCCGTCAACGACGACGGGTCAAAAGTCCCGTACCCGATTTGCTGTTTCCCGTAACGATACATCGGATCTCCGATTTTATCCGAAATCATTTTCCGCAGAACCGGCAATTCTTCTTCCGGCGTACGAGCGTCCAACAGAGGCTTGTATCCCCATTCGATAGCATAATAGTCATACACGCCCAATTCGGGTGGAGTCAACGCAACCCCTTTATCTTCCGGCTGCGCGATATAATTAAAGCGGGCATAATCCATAATAGAAGGGGTAGTCCCGTATTTTTTCATGAATTCCGCATCCCGGTAAGATTCTACCGGAATCGAAGCCGACGAAGCCATGTTATGCATCAATCCCAAGGTATGCCCGACCTCGTGAGCCACGATATATCGCATACTCTCGAACAAAACATCCTCCGGCAATTTAGTCGTACGTACCCGCTCATCCACTTGAGCGGTCTGCACGAAACGCATGTTATTCACTAATTTAATCACGTCATGGTAGATCAACACGGAAGCATTCACCACTTCACTATTACGAGGATCAACCCAAGACGGTCCCTGCGCATTAGCCATCCCGACCGGACAATAACGCACGCAGGAATATTTTATATTGTCCGGATCGAATTTCGGATCATCTTTCGGGAAGTCATAAGACTGCACGGCATTTTTAAAACCGATCTTTTCAAAAGCCTTGTTCCAAATTCTCACTCCGGCATGAATCGCGGCTTTCCACTCGTTCGGGAATGCATCATCGACATAATACACGATCGGCTTCATCGGTTCTACCAGTTCGCCCCGCTTATAAGCTTCCACATCCTTAGGCTGAAGATCCCAACGATTGATATAATACACATCTTTCACTCCATCCTGTTCGTCCGTAATAACTTCTTTGCCGGAAACAAAATAACCGATTCGGGGATCGGCCAGCCGGGGACGCATAGTCGGTTCCTCCGGCAATAAAACTAATGAACGATTCACCCCCACGGTTACCGGTTCATCCATAACCAACACGAACATCCCGTAAAGGGCAATATCCTGCAAATAAGAAAGTGAAGAGGTGACGGAAACATTATCCGAGAACGCCTTTATGTCCCCGACATAAGACAATTCCGACTGGAAACGCTTTCTCCGTGTACCCTGTCCGTAATAAACTTTTTTCCCGTAAGGATCAAAAGGATCCATCCGGGAATCATCGCTCACGAAGAATTTGGTCGTTTCAAAAACAACTGCCGTACTATCGGCATTGTAAGCCTTCACCGCAAATCCTTCCATAATAGGCAAACGGGTTCCCTTCTTCATGGCCTCTCCGATGTTTTTATCCTTGCTCTGGCTGAAAATCTGTGCCCGAGAAGGATTCGTCACTTCGCACAGGTAAACCATACTATCGGTCATCGTGAAAGCTACATGTAACGGTGTCTGATTCTTTTGTCCCACCAATGCATTCGAGTTATCACTAATACTGGAAACAGTCGAACCGAGAAGCATATCCCTTCCCAACAAGCTCAACGGAAACTCAAAATACAATTTACCATCCACCTTATGAAGCGTGATCATCCCTTTCACCGTGGTACACTCTTTACCTTTAAAAAGCTGGTCATAAGCAGATTCCTTAGGAGTTTGCACCTCCTCCGTTTTTCCCGCTTTTTTCTTTTTCTCCCTCTTTTTAGCATCTGCAATCAACGGAATACAGACAAGAGTCATCAAAATAACTAAAACTCTGATTTTCATAAATACTTCTAATTTACATACAATTTATTTCATCCCAATATTTATACAACGCTCTCCCGTTCTGGAACAAACAAGACTTAAATAAATCTCTGTTCCAGCCGATTAGAGGAAGCCCGAAAAGAATTTCAAATGAAAAGACCTTCGGGACTCCCTTGTTTTCTGTTACAAATTAAAAACTCCAACTATTACCGTAACCTACCTTGTAGCGGATGTGCACGATCTCACCAAAATCATGAGTGGAAGCATAAAGCAATTTTTCTTTCTGGCCATTCACGGCTTTTCTCGTCAAATCCAACACGTAGAACTCTCCGGATTGCATACCGATTGCCACCCTGCGACTACCAACACATTCCGAGTCGATAGCCGTAATAATCTGTCCTTGTGGAAATTCATAATACTTTTCTACTGGTAACTTAGCATCACGATCATATAACCACAGCTCGTTATCTTTAGAAATCAATACATAGGGAGTTCCGAAATCTTTCCCGAACACCCACGAACGCAACACGTTAAACACGTTCTTTGAAGTTCCGTTTATCACTTGACTCAAATCTATCTGCCGTTGCAACACCGGAAATGCCGAAGGATTAGCAGATTCTTTCATCTCGTTCACCCGAAAATCATGCGTGTAATAATTCCCGGTTGTCCGATCCCGCAAAATAGAGTAATATCCTTGATCACCACGTCCTTCGTTAACCTCGTAATACCCGGTATGCAAGACCTCCATTGTACCCAAATCATTCAATCGCGCAAAGTCCGGGGCATACGCGGATTCATCCACTGCAAATTTAAACACCTTTCCAGCCACTTCTTTGCTCAGGTCGGAAATTGCTAAGAATCGGTTGTTCACTTTATCATACATCACGGTAAAACCCAATCCGGCAAAGGGAGCCAGCACAAAACGTGAACCATCTACCTCTTCTCCCTCAAATATCAACGGACGATCGATAAAATAACCGGAATTATACAACTGATCGGTCAATTTCTTGCGAGTATACACTTTCCCGTCATGATTCACCACGCAGGTCAACCACTTCATATCAATCATATCTATCGGTTTAAAATCCGTCGGCAGATTCCCGTCCAAGAAGATATTATTTAACAATACGTCTTTCGTGAAATCCTGTCCCGATAAATCAACACATCCTTGACCGCCGTTTTGCAACACCCAGAAATTTCCAAGATCTCCGCCACCGGCAAAATGTTCCAACACCCGAACCGGTTCCGAGCCTAATTCCTCGTCATTTACCAACCGGTAAATATCCGGTACGTCTTCGTACGTGAATTTTCCATAGTCACTCCCGTCATCCTCATTTTTTTCCCGAATATAGGAAAGAACGGACTTCCCGTTTTGTTTCGCTAGAACAACCCACGCTTCTTTGGCATAAGGAGAAGTCAAAAGAGCTGATATTCCCCCGGAATAAGCGACACCGGTACGATTATCAATTACATTCATATAAATACTCTGGTAATTGACCACGGTATCGACCACCCATTCCAAATTCCGCTGATCAGAAATTTTCCTTCCGAGGAAAATCCATTCATAACTCAAATCAACATCATTACTGTCAATAGCAAAGGTCAACTTAGGTGACAATTTAACCGTTTCCCCCAAAACCGCTTCAAAATAACTTGCATCA
The DNA here is from genome assembly GCF_959596855.1 of uncultured Butyricimonas sp. Lineage (NCBI taxonomy): Bacteria > Pseudomonadati > Bacteroidota > Bacteroidia > Bacteroidales > Odoribacteraceae > Butyricimonas > uncultured Butyricimonas sp. The sequence continues at coordinate 8,309 of NZ_CAUFYA010000015.1, read as the reverse complement.
AAAGTAACCGTAATATCATTCTTGGGGTCGTATGAATAATTTCCCTTATCATCATAGCAAGAACTCATCCCTAAAATCATGACGAGTAAAAAAAGTATATATCTTATTTTCATTGCCATTATTTTTTAATCATTAATAAATAGGCACCGTTAAATTCAACTCCGGATGCAAAGTCAAGTAATCTTTAAACTCTAATGCCAACAGCCGTAATTTAGTCGGATTTTCCTTTAACAACACTGGAATTTCCGTTGCATCTATTTGGGTTGCAATCAAGAAATGTTTGTATTTCTCCGGAGAATATTCTCCCAGATACACGGAAATGATATCCCCTTCCCACCAGAGCGGTTTGCTTTCCACGTTGTTAAAATGCACTTTTACCGTACGATTGCGACTTAATCCCGGAATAAAGCCATTTCCCTCTTCCAGTTTAATCATCAACGTCACGGGACCATCACTCAATCTTTCGGTCTTTTTCAACACCACATAAAGAGTATCTTTCAACTGATTCGCACCGAATTCAGGCTCCAAATCCAAAACATACTCTTCCAGAAGTGCCGTGGTTCCGGTATCAACCACGGAAACACGGTAATTAGCTTTTTCCGTGAGGAGATTACCCATTAAATTGACCTCAAATCCCGCTTTATACTCATCACTTGTCGGATAATGCGAAAAAGACACGGAAAGATCGGCACTATCCAGACTTGTCGTGAAATAAAGATATCTTTCGGATTGATAGGTCATTGTTTCCTTTTCACTACAAGAAAAGAGAGCAAATACTATCGCTATTATAGTTATATAGTTCTTCATATACATCTTACTATTTTATTAATGAATCAGTTGATTGTCAGGAAGAGGCAATACTCTGCCGATCGTGTATCCCCAATCATTCGGGGTCATATCATACTTTTTATAATAATAAAACAACTGTCCTTCCCCTATAAAATCCCTTCTGGCATCCCTCAATATAGCTTCTTGCATCTCCTCCAGACTCCCGATCTGAAGTTTACCGCCCCGGATACCTCTTGCCATTCTAACCTCATCCAATTTATTAATTCCCAACTGCGTCTGTCCTTCCGTGTAAAGAGCCTCACTGATAATATAATACATCTCGCTCAAACGTACCATCGGTATCAAATCCTCCCCATAAGAATTCCCGACCTGTGGGGTATATTTTTTCGAGTAATAATAATAATCATCCACAACCGAGAATAAACCCAAACGAGCGTCTTCCGTGTCAATCTCGTCGTAATCCTCGTTATAGATAATCGCGTCATAATATACAGGTAACTGAATATTTTCCGAACCGAGATAATGGCTATAATCATCTATTAATTTCTGGTTGGAAAGAGCGAAAATCACTCCGTCGTACAATTTATAGTTACTGTTATAACTCCCTCCCCCGGTAAATGTAAAACATTTATTGAGATACATCCCATTCTGATAAGTCGCATCCAGAACTTCCTGCGCATTCTCTCTTGCCTGCGTCTGTTTGTCACCATAAGAATATACCCGGGCTAAAATTGCACATATAGCATAGTAATTCATCCGGTATCCCCGGTATAAATAGAATAAATCATCCGGCAAATTTTTATCTCCTCGTCCGCCTTCTATTCTCGCGCTGGTTTTCATCCAAGATCTATGATCGCCCACCGTATCAAAAGGAGCTACAAGATTCTTGGCTTTCAACAAATCACGCTCTATTTTTTCCAGAATCACACTCACGCTCCCTCTGGGTTCCGAAGTCGACCCGTATCTTTCGTAATACGGAATGTAGCCTTTATCATCCGCCACCTTGGGAGCCGGAGCAAACAAACGCAACATGTCAAAATGCAGATAAGCCCGCAATGCCAAAGCTTCCCCGTGAATCATATCCCGCTCGGACTCTCCCCCGACAAATTTCGACGGGTTCTCTCCATCGATACGGGCAATAATGTTATTACAATTTGCGATAGAATTGTAAGCTTGTGACCAGAATGCCTCAGTAATAGCCTTCACCCCCGTGGCGTTGTATTTTCCTAACAACACGTCATAATAATCATGGGTACTGCAATCATAGTAAATCGTCAACGGATCATACACCCACCCCATCACATCAACAAAACCCCATGTTAATTCCCTGCCATACATTCGCGAAGTCGCCATATCCCGATAAACTCCATTCAACGCATTCCGGTAGCCATCCCCGGTCGCGAAAAGAGTTTCCTCGTTTACCTGATCATCAGGTGCAACATCCAACCATTGCTCGCATGAACCCAACATGAACGGCAACAGCACAGCTAATATTATCTTATTTATCTTCATATTCTCTTGATTTCTAATTCCTAAATAACTAACTCCGATTTAGAAAGTCGCTTTTATTGAAAAATTCACCGCTCTGGCAAAAGGATAACTAAGCCCGCGTTCCGCCTTAACAGATGAAATTCTGAAAAGATCGTTCGCCCCCACTTCCAAACGCAACATACCCAAATGGGCTTTCTTTATCAATTCCGAATTAAAATCATATCCCAAAGTGATCGAATTCAATGTTACCACGTTATAATCCTGTACAAAACGTTCTGTCGGATTTGTCGTTTCAATACCGTTTCTTCCGGTTTCAAGAGCTTTAAATTTAGCTTTATCACCCGGTTTCTTCCAACGGTTGGTAAATACTCGCTTATCCACGTTTGAAGTATACAGATTGGCATTTTCAACCTTGTCAACTAAAGTCTGGTTGTATTGCTGCCCACCGAACTCGTACATAAACGTCGTGTACAACGTAAAATTCTTATAGTTCACGTTAAAACCGAACGTTCCCTGTGCTTTCGGTTCCGTATTTCCCACGACAACCTGTTCCGAACTATTCCATGTATAAGTAACGGAACCATCACGATTAACCAGCATCTCCTGCCCAGTAGCGGGATCTATTCCTAAAGATTTCATCGCATAAATCGAAGTCAATGAACCTCCCTCTTGGTATTTCGTGATAGGCTTGGAAGTGGAACCGTCATAAGCATTTGACTCTGCAAAGTTTTTATCTACCGCATCATTATAAGCCTTCAGACTCTCGGAAACTTTCAATATCTCATTCTTATTATGAGCCAAATTGCCGAATACGGAAACATACCAATCGTTATTGCGGAATACATCGCTTTTCAATTGAATCTCGTATCCTTTGTTCATCACTTCTCCCAAATTATCCATGTAAGTCGTGAAACCCGCTGCACTCTCGATCGTCACATCATTGATCAGATCAATCGTTTTTTTCCGGTAATAGGAGAATTCCATCTGCAACCCGCCATTAAACAGTTGTACATCTATACCCAAATCCAACTCCTTCGTTTTCTCCCAAGCCAGATCCTTATTTCCCAACGCCATCAATGAAGCGCCAAAGCCTGTTTTATACCATTCTTCACTCAGTATCTGGTATATAGTCTGTGCCGCGTAAGGCGGGAAATTTACTTTACCGGTCACCCCGTAAGATCCTCGGATTTTCAGCACATCAATATAACCGTATTTCTTCATAAACTCGTAATTATGAAGATTAATACCTAAACCTCCCGACCAGAAAGGAGCAAACCGTTTATCGGAACCAAATTCGGAAGAACCGTCTGTTCTCACCGAAAGATCCAACAAATAGATATTATTGTAAGTATAGTTCAAACTTCCCAACACACCGAACAAACGGGTACTGTTCTGACTTACCGTCGGTTTCTCCACAATTTCCTGCGCGTAATTGGGAGAATGTAACGAACCGGAAGGAAATCCCCTGTAAAATGCCGATGTCGTAGAAGTATGCGTAGACGTTGCGTTAATACCAATATTCAGATTGATATTGTGTCCGCTTATAGTGCGGTTGTAAGCCAAAAAAGCATTCAAATCCCAATCGAACCCGTCACCAGCACTTGTACGAAGCTCTCCCGAACTACTATTGGCCGCACTCAACACCTTACCGTTACGCATTGACTTCGGATCAATAAAATCGTCACTTTTCGTGTTTTTCTTGGTTAAACTGAATTGTCCTTTTATTTGCAAATAATTATTCACGTACCAGTTGGCACTCAAATTATTTATCAACTCATCCACTTGTGACTTATTAAAACTCTTTAATCCGGCCTCGTACAAAGGATTCTTTAACTCCGACGAAGATCCCCCATGCCAATTAAAGGTCTGTTTCAAGTAATTCCCGTCCGCATCCTTATACTCGTCATACGGTTGCTTTGAAGTATAGTCCGAGAAAGTACCGTAAGGAGATTCTTCCGATCGTGTAATATTATAAGATATATAATTCTTTACTTGGAAAGAACCAATCCGGTAATCAATATAAAAACCAACCCCCATACGATCCCGGTAAGATTTTTTCATCACACCGTCTTCATTATTATAGAGCATATCCAACCCGAAACGAATATCATTGGTTCCCCCTTCTATATACAAACTGTGTTTATGATTAAATGCCGTTTGTAACGGCTTGGCTAACCAATAGGTATCAACACCGTGAGCAACATTGTTGAGCTTACCATTATATTCTACATCATATTTATTCTGATCAGAATAATTAGTAGCCTTATAAATGCCTGCCGCCACCTCTGCTTCCAACTTTTCCTTTGCGTTCATCAGGTTATAGTCGGTCAGATCCGGTGCCGTCACGGTTCCCGTCATACTATAAGATACCGATACTTTACCCGGAACAGGGGCAACGGTAGTGATAACCACGACACCATTAGCCGCACGGGACCCGTACATAGCCGAAGCAGCCGCATCTTTCAGTATCGTTATACTTTCAATGCGATTCGGGTCCATATCATACAATTTCTCCACGCTAATTTGGAATCCGTCCATGATAAAAGTCGGCAAATTCGGGTTGTTTTCCAGTTCTGACTTGGAAAGATTCTTCTTTCTATCCAGATCTTTCACCCCGATACCGGAACGTCCGCGGATATACAATTCGGGCACGTTGTTCGGGTCCGAACCCCACTGGTTATTTTGCTGGATACGAAAAGAAGGATCAAAAGTCTGCAACGCTTGAATTACATTCGTTTTGGAAACCTTCAACAAATCTTCTCTCTTCACGGTAACGGAATTTCCCGTGAAACTCTCTTTTCTGATATTGGCGTACCCGGTCACGACAACTTCCTGCATCTCTTTCACGTCCTCTTGAAGGCGAATGGATATCTCCTTTGCATCATCTTTCGGATCATTCGGCAAACGATATTCTTTAGTAACCATTCCCACGAAAGAGAATACCAGTATCGTGCTATCCATCTTCGGTACCTCAATCGAGAATTTCCCATCGATATCAGTCACGACACCTAAAGTAGTACCTTTGATAAGCACGGTAACCCCCGGAAGAGTTATCCCCTTCTCGTCCATAACCTTCCCTTTGATTTTCCTGAAAGTTTCTTTTTTCTCGTCATCACCTCCTTCCTTCTTCGAAATAACCAGAAAATCGTCTACCATTTTACACTCCAATCCGCTGCCTTTCAGTGCCTCATTCAAAGCATCTTTGGCATTTACATTCGTCAGCCGAACGGTTACGCGTGACATATTCTTCAACAAGGTGTTATTATACACCACCACGTAACCGGACTGCGCTTCCACTTCCTTTATGATGTCTTCAATCAGAGCATCCTTAAAGGAAATACTAACTCTTTCCTGTGCAACTCCTGTTTCAGCATGTAACTGGAACAGAGTTACAAAAACGATCAATAATTGCAATCGCATAATTTTCCATAGTTTAGACCATACTTTTCCCTCCCGGAAAAGTTCATCCGTTAAAATTTTTTTCATAGATTTGTATAACTATTTATTTAAAATTCTCTCTTGCAGGAGAGGGTTATTAAAGAAAAAAAGGGGAAGAGGCCAATCTTCCTCTTTTTATTTTTTACTTATCCATATCGTTCCATCTTTTTGTATTGAAAATTTTAATGATTGAGTATTTTCCAACAATTTAAGAATAAAATCTATCGGTCTGTTACGCAAAGCTGCACCGGAAAAACAGACATCCCGTAAAGACTCGTCCGAAAAATAAAACTTCACATCATACCAACGTCCCAATGCCTCGGTAATCTCAGATAAAGGAGTGTCGTAAAAATAAAAAGTCCCGTGACGCCAAGAAGTATAATACTTCAAGTCAACCTCTTTTACCGTGATTTCCTTGGACGTTTTATCGTAAACGGCATGCTCCCCGACATTCACCCTCTTCATCGAATGATCACCCCATAGATTTATTTTCCCAGAAGTCAATGTCGCACTACAATCCCCTTTTTCCGGATAACAGGAAGCATTAAACGAGGTTCCCGTCACTTCAATTCTCGCATCCCCCATCAACACGTTAAAAGGTCGCTTTGCATCTTTTTTCACTTCAAAATACGCCTCTCCCGTCAACTTAACTTCCCGGGTATCTTGCCCGAAGCACAACGGGTATTCCATCTTCGTTTCAGAATTCAACCATACTTTCGTTCCATCCGACAAGATCAGCATATACTCTCCCCCGCAAGGTACGACAATCTTATTATATACCAATTTACCGACTTTATCCGTTTCGCGCAAAGAATCATAATAATTCAATGTATTACTCTTATCCCGGAATAGAATTTCCTGATCAAAATAACCGTCCCGTATCGTAGAATCACTTACATCCTTAAGATTAATCTCCCGCCCATCAGACAAATAAAGAATAGCCTTCGCTTCCCCCGGTTGAATATCGTACTTTGCAATCACGGGGATATTTGTATTTTCCGTCGTACGATCAAAAACATAATAAGCCACGAGTCCTGCTAACAAGGGGAATACTATCGCTGCCGCGTACTTTAACCACGAATATCTCCGCATAACGGGCGACGGCTTCACTTGTTTCATGACTTTACCCAAGGCCAGTGGTTTATCCAAACGGTCATATCCTTTTAGCAAAGCACCGCATTGAATAATTGATCGGATATCCTTGTAAGCACGTTTATTCTCGTCGGAAGCCTCAAGCCATTCTCGCAAACAGGCTTTTTCTTCCCCGGAACATTCATCTCGAGAATCCCGCCATATTATATCTTCTATTTCTTCTTTCATCATAATCCAATATCAATTCTTTACATAGAAGACGAAAAAAAACAGAAACGGGTGAAAGAAATTACTCGAAAATCGTGAAAAAAGTAAGAAATAATTTGAAATCTTCTTTGTTCAAGCTCTCCCGAAGAAGCTTTAAGCTTCTGGATAGCTGCGTTTTGATCGTGTTCAAGGAAACATGCATTTCGTCTGCAACTTCCTTGTATTTTTTGTTATCCACACAGATAGCGACAAACACATAGCGACATTTTTCCGGCAAAGCTTCTATCGCCTCCAACAATTTATCCATTGTAGAATCTTCCTCCGATTCCGTATGGAAAAAATATTCCAATTGATCTGCTAATGAATTTATATCAACCGTATCGTACTTTTTAGCCCGCGACAGATCAATACATGCATTACGCACCATCCGGTATAAATAAGAACGAGCAGACATAGTCCCTGTCCCCTCCTGAAAAATATCCCAAAATCTCACGAACACGTCCTGCACGATATCCTCCGCCTCAGAAAAATCACCGCAAAACCTTACCGCATACAAGCACAAAGCCTTGTAGTTTTTGTTAAACAGTTCAACAAACAATTTTTCTTTATGTACTAATTCTGAAGACATCACCTTCGTTTTTTAAGCACAATACCATCTAATTGCGCACGTAAAAATATAAAATAATTTCGGTCCATTTATTGAACATCTTATTTTTAAATTATAAACCGACTTTTTTCTATTTAGAAACGAAGGACAATAGCATTATAAAATATCATTGCCGATCCGATCATTCTCAACTGGATTAGTATTCTTTATCAAAAAGTTATCTCACTGAAATAATACCCCTTGCTCGAAGCCCTCACGAAGCTTCGCCAGAGCATCGCTACACGGAGCTATTCGAGCCACGGGGTATCTTCCGGACAGCTTCGAGGGAGGGGTATTATTTCCCAATAATTACCATTAATCTCCATGGCTATAACGGAAGAAACCCGCTTGATAACAAAATCAAGCGGGTTTCTTTATACAATATAATCGGGTATTTCTACCGATCATGAACCAAATCTTTAGTCACCCAAAGTAGCAACCATCACAGCCTTGATCGTGTGCATACGGTTCTCTGCCTCATCGAACACGATAGAATTTGCAGACTCGAACACGTCTTCGGTTACTTCCAATCCGTTCATGCCGAATTGTTTGTAAACATCACGACCTACTTGAGTATCAAGGTTATGATATGCCGGCAAGCAGTGCATGAATTTGCAGTTCTTGTTTCCGGTCAATTCCATAACTT